>NZ_JBNHER010000242.1:0-11317 GCF_050015975.1 Dapis purpurea BLCC-M126
GCTTTAGCCCTATCTACAGTTCGGGCTAAAGCCCAACTACAAGCTTTAATTATAACTATTCAACCGGAGATGATATAAGATTTGATCGTAGAGGTTTGGAGACAAAACCCCTACCTTATTTATTTTGAAGTAAATAATTTAAAGTAGGTAGAAACGAAAAGTTCTTTGATAGGAATTGCTACAAAAGTTAAAGGGTTAATTGTGACGATAATTGTTCTAACATCTGCTTTTGCTAATTTAACTATCTGTTTTCCTACCCAGTCAGCAGACATAATTCCTACTGGATTCAAATTACTTTTAAACGGACCTAATATTAATTTTCTAATTACACAAGGAGCATCTAATCTGCGCAATGTAACTAAATCTCCAAGTGTTCTTTTTGTGAGTTCGTAAAGAGGACTAAATGCTGGATTAACTTCTGCTTCTGAGGTATTTACCCAGATTTCTTTACAGGCAATATCGGAATTTGTTTTGACTGTTTTGAGGAATATTTCTAACATTCGCCAGCTAGAAAATGTGTTTATTTCGTAGGATTTAGCGATCGCTTCTGCTGTCTTTTCTCCATGTACGTTAATGCCGTGGTTTAAGACTAAAATATCTACTTTTTCAAATAATTCTGCTAGTTTATCCTCTTGACCTATTTGCCAATTTATGGTATCTAGTTCTAAGTTTTTACCATCTATATCTAAGGTAATGGTCTGGTCTTTGGATGTTAGAGCAATAACTTTTGCCCCTGCTTGATTAAGGTGTTTCAGGAGACTTTGGCCTAAACTGCCAGAAGCACCTGTGACAGCTATTGTTTTACCTTTGAGGGAAAGTGCTGTACCCATAAGTTTATCTACTAAGGTGAGGGTTCCGCAGAAATAGGCATTTTGATTATCGAAGTGGTGGCGCCAATGGTAGGGACGGTTGACAAGCAAATTTGCGGGAGGCGTTAAAAATGCACCGGGAAGATGATTGATATCTGTAAGTTGGTCAGCGTTGGGAATACCTGTGGCGCGGGCGATCGCTGGAAAGAAGAAAGATAGGGTATAAAGAACTCCTGCGAGAGTTGCCCATTGATAGGAAGGCATCCAGACAAAAAACAAAGCCCAAAATAGCATACCAAAGCTTAACATTACCATAGATTCTGGCACATCGTGATACCAAGTAGCTTTTTGATAAATTTCTGTACTGACAATACTCAAGTCACGGCGGAAAACACGATGATGCCAACCATGCCATTTATAGAGGGGCGTCCAAATATGAGAAACTACATGATAAAGGTCTCGTATTAGTTCGGCAAAAAGTACAGAACCGAGAACTAGAGAAATATTAATTATCCAAGGGTTAAGTGGGGAAAATTGCATTAGGTTTACTACTAAATATAGCTACAGTCAGAAGTCAGTAGTCAGTAATCGGTAGGGGCGAATGGCCATTCGCCCCTACATTATTGCTCTGACTAAATTTGAGAGGCGCGAGAATGTCTGCGCCAGTAATAACAACTTCTATAATTAACAAAATTAAGATAAACATATTTTAAAGTAGCACTTTTTTCAGTTATCAGTTATCAGTTATCAGTTATCAGTAATTAGTTATGAATTTACAGTAGATCAAGTAGGGACATTCGCATTTTTGTTATGGAACATCCCTACTTGACAGATAATTCTTTTTTAATCATCTGGCAAAAATCTATAAAATATTTAAAGCTTTTTAAATGTTCTGCTTCTAATGCAACTCTCTTTTTTAATTCATCTAAATAGGATTCATTTTTAGCCTCTCCTGGATTTTTTTTAGAATAATTAATTTTCTTAGCTTTAAATATTTCTTTGAGATATGAAAAGTGAAATTGTGCATGATTATAATCTTGACTATAATTACCCATTAATTCTGGGTCTTTGACGGATACATCATAATATTGTGCATAATCTGAGAGAGGTTTTTCCAGAGGTTTTCTAGAGTCGAACATTTTTCTATTTCCTAATAGCCAAGTTTCGATACATCGGTTTTGAATAATGGAAACAAGCTCGACTTCTCCTAACTTTAAGCGTAGGTCTTTTTCGACAATAACATTTTCAATTTCTTGTTTTTTACTTGCCACTGTTTCTTCATCAGCATCAAGACAAATTACCAGGTAATTATATTTGTCTATTTCTTGGATTTTTTCAACTGCATTGAGAAGATATTCGCCAAGAATTGAAGGATAACCATAAGCGCTAACTAAACAGTAATCATTGTGCTTAACTTGATGATAATGTTGTACTTTTGTTAGTTCGGGTAGAAGATATTGCAGCCAAGCTCCATAAATTTTTTTCTCTGTTTTGCCTTCTAAAAGGAAATAAATATTCATTCTGCTTCTACCTCTTCGGGAGATTCTTCAAGGATATTAATTAGGTCGATAAAACCTTGATGTCGAGATTGGGAAATTCCTAATTCTTCAGGTTCTTTAACTGTGACTACATTGCCTTGGCGAGTGACAATTTTCCAATATTTATTTCCGATATTATTGATGATGTATGGATGGTGACTGGTAATAATAAATTGTAGTCTAGGATTTTCTAAGATTAAATCTGTGACACTATCAATACAATTCACTCCCAAACTATTTTCAAATTCATCAATTAGTATCACACTGCCTTCTGGAGATAAATATAATTCGCTAATGTACATTAATGTTTTCAACATTCCTGAAGAAATAGTATATGGTTGAATCCAATTATCAACTCCTCTTTCTTTTATGTAGACAATAGTACCTCCTATTAAAGATTCAATCGGTGGTTCAGGCAATCCATAATTAGTGAATATATGCCCTATTTTAATATCTTCTAATGTCTGAAATATTTCTATGAATGTATCTTTTATTTTGTGAAAAATTTCTGGTAGATATTGATAAGCTAAAGAGAATTTCATAAAAATAGAAATATTGCTTTCTTTAAGATCGTTGAGAGAGCAATTTTGGTATTTTTCTAATATATGAGTAGGTATTTTCAAAAGATTTTCAAAAGATTTGTCTGAATTTGTGATAATTTTATTAAACTCTTCTTTGACAGGACTAATATCTTCTTCTTGGTTAAGTAATTCTACAATACTTTGAAATGGTGATAATTTCGGAATCTGACTACCTTTAAATATAATTTTTTCTGAGTCTCTTTTAATTAAAAGTTGCTCATTTTTAGAGAGATTTTCAGAAATAATTTTAAACCCGGGTTGTTTCTCAGCATCATTTATGATTGTCTGTGTTACTTCCACAGCTTCAAATTCTCCTTGCCAACGATATGATATATTATCTTTGGTCAGAAAAGTGATATCCCAATACATTCCATTAAATGACTTGCCACTAGCAATTTCTTTGAGATATAAAATTGAGTTAATAATTTTAGTTTTTCCTGCACCAGAAACACCAACCAATAGGTTTAAATTAGCTAAAAATTCAATTGGTTTAAGATACCAAGATTGTGTGCGATCGCCAAATTCTAATTTTTGTATTTTCATTTTTTATCTATCTAAAGTTATTCTAGAAATCATATCACTTTGAAGACCTCTCCCCCAACCCCTCTCCTGCGAGGAAAGGGGATAAATCCCCCCCCTTCCCTTGCAGGGAAGGGGGTCGGGGGGTTAGGTTTTTAGCCCACATTAATTACTCAAATTTTACAAATATTTCCACAGTTTTATTCGGTTCTAAATCTATATATTGGGCACGAATGGTAGAATTTGATTTGACTGGAAGAAAGCTAGTCATACTCCCTAAAGAAAGTAAATCTCCTTCTTTCAATTCTTTTCCTTCTGCTTGCAAAGAATCTTTAATCCACAATACAACATTCAAGGGATTACCTAATAAATCACTACCATTTCCTGATGCTAATACTTTGCCATTTTCGTCTAACATTTCTATCCGTAAATTCTGCAAACGATTTTCCCATTCATCAGTATCAGCTACAAGAATAGGTTCACCTAAAATTCCTGTTCTTGCCCCAACATTAATTGCTAAAAGAGCGGGCGCATCTATCTTTATCTCTTGACTATAAACTAAATCTCCCAATTCAATAAATGGGATAACTGCATCTAAATATTTCAAGGTTTCTCTAGGAGTTTTAGCATTATTAATTTCTGCACTTCCTACCCTCATAATTAAGTCACCTTCTCCAATAGGGCGACTGCCAAGTTTAGCAGAAATAACACTACCATTTTCCAATAACATTTTTTCTAGAAAAACACCCCGCAAAGGCTGAGAAACATTGAAACTTTCTTGAGATTTTTGATTAGTTAATCCTGCTTTATAACCAACTACCGGACCGAGACTTTTACTAATTTCTCCTACAAACTGATTTTGAATTTTTTGTGCTTGGGGTAAAGTTAGATTTACTGTTGTTTTTACTTGAGTTTTTTGGAGGTAATTCTCTACTAGATTTTCTACCAACTGGGAATTATTATCTGGAGTAACTGTAGATGTAGAATTTTTGTCAGAAGTTTCTGTTTCTGGTGAAATTTTTGCTGTTTCAAAAGTGCAAGCTGAAACTAATGAGATTAAGAATAGAATAAGATATTTAGATATGTGCATGATTTTTAAGCTTTTAATCAGGTTTTGTTAGTCTTTTTTCCATATAGAACAATCAGGAGGATTTTTAGGATCGGAATCTTTATCTTGTTCAATTTCCTCTATTCTATCTTGGTTGGCTTGCTTGTCTTTAATCAATTTGCCTTCAACTTTTGTACTGTTTACATAAATTGCTTCTTTCCAATTGCAGGCTAATTTTATTTGTGCATTACTGAGGTTAGCTTCAATGAGGTTAGCTCCACTGAGGTTAGCTACACTGAGATTAGCTTCAATGAGGTCAACTCCACTGAGGTTAGCTCCACGGAGGTCAACTCCACTGAGGTCAGCTCCACTGAGGTCAGCCATACTGAGGTTAGCTCCACTTAGGTTAGCTCCACGGACTTTAGCTAGACTGAAGTTAGCTTCAATGAGGTTAGCTCCACTGAGGTTAGCTTCAATGAGGTTAGCTTCAATGAGGTTAGCTCCATTTAGGTTCGCTCCACGGAGTTTAGCTCTACTGAGGTTAGCTCCAATGAGGTCAGCGAAACTGAGGTCAGCTTTAATGAGGTTAGCCATACTGAGGTTAGCTCTACTGAGGTAAGCTCCACTGAGTTTAGCTACATTTAGGTTAGCTTTACTAAGGTTAGTTTTATTAAGCTTTAGACCAGACAAAGGAAATCCATCTTTATATAATCGTTCTACTGCTATTTTCACAACCCCAGATTGATCGTCTTCAGCATCATTAATAATAGTCCAGGTAGAAAAAAGTTTATTTTCTTTTTGTTCTTCTAAACCCGTTAACCAGGTTACTAAACTAACAATAATAGTAACATTTGCAAGCAAACCAATAATTTCTAAAGTTGCTGAATTTTTTAACAGATAATGTATATCTTCTAAAAATTTCTCAATAAAAGTTGTTTCCCACCAATCTGCAATACGTCTGATTAATCTGGTTTGTTTTTCAGAAGTTTTTTTGTTAGGGGATTGAATGTTTGGAGGAAAATAAAAACCTTGTTCTCTGAGATTTTCTATTCTTTCCTCTAATTTTTTGTTCTTTGATGTTTGTTTTCTCTTCTTTCTCATTATCATTATCTTTACGACTAGACTAAAAACCTAACCCCCCAACCCCCTTCCCTGCAAGGTAAGGGGGAGCATTTCTCCCCTCTCCTTGCAGGAGAGGGGTTGGGGGAGAGGTCTTTATTTATTCCGGAAAACCACATTTTCGTACAATAAAGAAGTAGTACATTTAAAATTAATGCTTTCTAATTTAACGGAAAATTCCTGTTGACTATCAGTTATTTCCTCAAGAGAATAAATAGTAAGTTTCCATTGATTTTTTTCATTAATTTGATAGCATTCAGTACATATCTTTTCTGAGTCAATAAAAATATAGTCACTACTGCTTTTTAGTTTTCCAGAAAGTTTTGTTAGTCTTATACCATTTCTCAAAAATCTTGCTATATTTAATTGGGTGGGGAAGTGTGGGAAGTGTGACAGGTGTAGGGAGAAGTAAACATAATAATAATTAACATTAACTGGCTAATAATTACGGGAAAAATTATTTTGCTTGTGCTAATTACTTAATAACTGAAGTGTTACACAAGTATAGCATTACTTTTGGTAATTGGTATTACTCCTATTTAGAACAATCAGGAGGAATTTCCGGATCGGAATCTTTATCTTGTTCAATCTCCTTGATTCTCTCTTGGTTTGCTTGCTTATCTTCAGGAATCCAATAGATGCCACCAGATTCATCTTCAACTCTTGTAGCGTTTACATAAATTGCTTCTTTCCAATAGCAGGCTAATTTTATTTGTGCATTACTGAGTTTTATTGCATTAAAAAGGTAAGCTCCACGGAAGTTAGTTCCACTGAGGTTAGCCTGCATGAAGATAGCTCCACTGAGGTTAGCCGCAAGAAGGTTAGCTCCACTGAGGTTAGCCGCAAGAAGGTTAGCTCCACTGAGGTTAGCCGCAAGAAGGTTAGCTTTACTGAGGTTAGCCTCTTCAAGGTAAGCTCCACTGAGGTTTGCACTGAGGTAAGCTCCACTAAGGTTAGCCCTCAAGAGATTAGCTTCACTGAGGTTAGCTCCACTGAGGTCAGTTTCATTAAGTTGTAGATCCAATAAAGAAAATCCATCTTTATGTAATCGTTCTACTGCAGTTTTCACAACCCCAGATTGATCGCCTTGACCATCATTAATAATACTCCAGGCAGCAAAAAGTTTTTCTTCTCTTCCTTCTTCACGCCCCCTTAACCAGCTCACTAAACCAAGGATAAGAGTAATATTGACAAGCAAACCAACAACATTTAAAACTGCGAAATTTGCTAAAAAATAGTCTATATCTTCTATAAATTTCTCAATAGGAGTTGTTTTCCACCAATCTGAAAAACGTCTGATTAATCTGTTTTTTTTTTATTTTCTTTATTTTTGTACAATAAAGAAGTAGTAAATTCAAAATTAATGCTTTCTAATTGAACCGAAAATTTCTGAGTATAAGTAGTAGATTTCCATTGATTTTTTTCATTTCGTTTATAGCATTCAATACATATATTTTCTGAATCAATAAGAATATATTCTTTGAGACTTTTTATCTGACGATAACGTTGGAGTTTTTTACCCCGGTCTAATGTTTTCGTACTTGGTGATAAAACTTCTACAATTAAACAGGGATAATAGATAATATTTCTAGATTCTCGATCTCGTGGGTCGCAACTGAGAACTACATCGGGATAGAAAAAATGACTATTGGTGGAAATGCCGACTTTAGTATCAGCCATTTCGACTTTACAGTTTTTTCCTTCCAGGTGACTTTTCAGAGCAGAAACTAAGTTGATGACAATATTATTATGAGAAAAAGTTTCTCTAGTCATCCCGTAGATTTCCCCATTGATGTATTCATATTTTATGGGTTGCTGTTGTTCCCATGCTAGATATTCTTCTGGAGTCATCCTTTGAGTTTGTTCAGTCATAAGAATTAATGATTAGTTTTCCAGAAAGTTTTATAGGTCTTTCTCCCATTAAGAACAATTAGGAGGAATTTCCGGATCGGAATCTTTATCTTGTTCAATTTCCTTGATTCTCTCTTGGTTAGCTTGCTTATCTTCAGGAACAACTTTGTCTTGAACTATTGTACTTTTTACATAAATTGCTTCTTTCCAATTGCAGGCTAATTTTATTTGTGCATTACTGAGTCTTATTGCATTAAAAAGGTGAGCTCCACGGAGGTTAGTTCTACTGAGGTCAGCGTCACTGAAGTTAGCTTCACGGAGGTAAGCTCCACTGAGGTCAGCTCCACTGAGGTTAGCTAGAGTGAGGCTAACTCCACTAAGGTTAGCTAGCCTGAGGTCAGCTCCACTGAGGTTAATTTCCATGAGTTCAGTATTACTAAGGTCGGCAAAACGGAGTTCAGCTCCACTGAGGTTAGCTAGAATGAGTTCAGCTCCACTAAGGTTAGCCCTTAAGAGATTAGCTCCACTGAGGTCAGTTGCAATGAGATTAGTTTCATTAAGTTCTAGACCCTCTAAAGAAAATCCATCTTTATGTAATCGTTCTACTGCTTTTTTCACAACCCCAGATTTATCACCTTGACCATCATTAATAATACTCCAGGTAGAAAAATGTTTTTCTTCTTGTCGTTCTTCACGCCCCGTGAACCAGCCCACTAAACTAAGGATAAGAGCAACATTAGCAAGCAAACCAACAACATTTAAAACTGCGAAATTTGCTAAAAAATAGTCTATATCTTCTATAAATTTCTCAACAGGAGTTGTTTCCCACCAATCTGCAAAACGTCTGATTAATCTGGTTTGTTTTTCAGGAGTTTCTTGGTTAGGAGATTGAATGTCTTCAGCAGAAGAAAAATCTTGTTGTTTCGGATTTTCTCTTCTGTCTTTTTCAAGATTTATTTTTTCCGGAAAAACTACATTTTCGTACAATAAAGAAGTAGTAAATTCAAAATTAATGCTTTCTAATTTAACCGAAAATTCCTGTTGACTATCAGCTATTTCCTCAAGAGAATAAGTAGTAAGTTCCCATTTATTTTTTTCATTAAGTTGATAGTATTCAATAGATATCTTTTCTGAGTCAATCAGAACATATTCTTGGAGACTTTTTATCTGACGATAATGTTCAAATTTTTTACCTCGATCAAAAGCTTCTGTACTTGATGATAAAACTTCTACAATTAAACAGGGATAATAGATAATATTTCTAGATTCTTGGTCTGGTGGGTCGCAACTCACAACTACATCGGGATAGAAAAAAGCACCGTTGGTAGAAACGCCGACTTTGGTATCTGCGGTTTGGACTTTACAGCTTTTTCCTTGCAGGTGACTTTTCAGGGCAGAGGCTAAGTTGAGAGCAATGTCATTGTGAGCAAGAGTTTCTCTTGTCATCCCGTAGACTTTGCCATTGAGATATTCATATTTCATGGGTTGCTGTTCTTCCCATGCTAGATATTCTTCTGGAGTCATCTTTTCAGTTTGAAATTGGGCAGTCATAATATAATATAAAATTCCGATAATTAGTTATTGTAAGTCATTGCGACTGGAACGGAGCCGAAGGAAACAATCTCGTAGCACCCCTGAGATTGCTATCCTGACGGACTGCTCCGCAAACGCTGTCGCTCGCAATGACTACTTTTCAGCAAAATTTGTAGGGTGTGTTAGACGGCTTAAATTTAGACTATGATAGGTATTTAACAATCCGTCGTAACGCACCATTGCATAATTGTCAATCTACTAATTAGAGGAAGTTATCTCTTAAAAATTTGCTCAGGACTTATATTATGTGCCCCCTTCGGGGGAGCTACGCTAACGGTTAAATAGTTATTATAATTAAAGTTCGTAGTAGGGCTTTAGCCCGAACTGTAGATAGGGCTGAAGCCCTACTACAAACCATATACTTTATTATAAGTAATTATCCGTTAGCGTAGCTCCCCCGGAGGGGGCACATCATATTACGTAGTGTCGCTATATATGGTGTATAATTCAGTATTCTTCTGGGTATTTTTACTATAATTAGTGCTGTTGTGTAAGTCCTGTTGCAATAGCAACAAAGCCGGATGAAACTGTCCACTACTGCTACGGTGCGTTACGGCGCAATGTAATGTTTTACAGTCCAACGCTAGTTTGTGGTAAGCGCCTTTTCATGTCGGCTCTTAGCCGAAACGCACCCTACTGAATACTGATCCTACGGTGCGTTACGGCTTTTCAGTCAAATCATAATATCCAATTTACAACCTACATGACTTCCTTTCCCTGGTTTCTTCAATATTTTGCCAACCATAAGAAAAATGACTAATACCATTTATCTGAGGAGTCGCTCTCCTAATAGCTTGCATTTGTATTTCCAAAGAAGGGCGATTTTTAAAAGGTTCCCCCCAAACACCAGCGATCGCCGGAATAATTTTTACTCCATCAGATGCCATACTCACAACTCTCTCCACTTTAGAAACAATACAACTAGGGTCGCGATCGCCACAAGCTCCATAAGACATCGGATGCCATTCCATCGAAGTCGGAAATTGATCCCAAGGTTGGAGGCGAGAGTCAAAACCATTATTTCGTACTCTTCTATTCCCACCAGGGAAAAAGACAGCACCAGTAGACAAACCTTTTTGCTTTACTGGTTGAGTTGCCAGTTGGAGAAAATCTAATATTCCTTGAGCAGCATGAGCAACACTCAATTCCCAAACTTGTCTTCCTGAACCTCCTTTCGGTAGTTTGTCGCCATTAGGAGAGAGTGAAAAGAAATTTTGCCACTTCGGAGTTCCCCTGGAAGAAACAGCATAAATATCTCCAGAAGTAACATACCCCTTGTCTAAAAATCTTCTAATTAATTCCTTTCCTGCTTCATTTTTAGCGCGTTGTAATAGTACATTCCGAGAAGCTTCACCATATATCCATAAATCTTTTACACCATCCGCTACAGAGTCACTCCCCACTCCCCGCAAATAACGAACATAGTCAAATAAAACTCCTTGAGGTTGGCGTTTTAACACCTCATTCACCATAACGCTATAATCTTGACGTGCTTCCGGACTGTAAGGATCTACAAAAGTATGGAAAGCATGACTCGCACCTAACTGGTTGTGTAAACTAACATTATCTGGAATTACTTCGAGAGTTGTTTGACCTCTACCATTACGCGCTAAAGCTTGTTGACGGTTGGGGAGTTGGGAATAGGTGTACCCGAAGTTCATAGTAAATACCCAACCATAAGCACGCAAACCTCTTTCTTTTGCCTTTCTCAGACTATCAGCCAATAAATCGACATTTTCATAACCAGGTACACGGAGTACAGACGGCCAAACTGTGGGGTTATTTGCTGCGGGGAGAAGCACTTGCCCGTCATAGAATGCTTCTATATATACTTGGTTATAGCCTTGATTGACAATTTTGTCTAGTATTCTATCAATTTCTCCTGGTCTAGCATCACAAGGATATATTCGTAACCAAATACCTTGATTTCTCGGCCAATTTCTCAGGCGACAATTACCAACTGCTCTGCTATGTTGAATATGAATATCTTGATATTGTTTTTCTGCATCTTTATCTCCTCCTAAAACTGCTTGCCGGAGGTTTTCTTTTTCGGCGATCGCTTCTGGTGATAACCGACAATAAATGTCTGTTTGTGCTTGTACTTTTGGAGGAAACCACAGGAAGGGGTTTACTGCCAGACTAAATAAAATACCTACTAAACTACTTATATGGAAACATTTTCTAGTTTTGATTTTTGTCAAGGTATTCATTAATTGATAATTGATAATGGATAATTGATAATTACCTCTGGTTAAAACC
>NZ_JBNHER010000243.1:0-5302 GCF_050015975.1 Dapis purpurea BLCC-M126
TTTTAACCAGAGGTAATTATCAATTATCCATTATCAATTATCAATTAATGAACAATACTTCCTGAACAGTCTGCTATAGCAGGACTTCCAATTAATAATAGTATAAAAACTGCAACTACAAGTGCTTTTAATAGTTTTTTATTGGACACTATAAATTTCAACTTTCTGAGTATTTAACTTGATCTTAATTATTCAAATTTAGTAACTCAGCCACAAGATAACATAGTCAATTTTTAATAAAAATACAGCAACTAATCTAATTTATTATTAAGGTAAATATGCAACTATTGCTCCCTTAAAAAAACTTTTTATTTACTAATAATAGCTGTAAAGTAGGCAAATAAATATTCAAGGATATAAACTTATCCAATTTTAAATTACACTTGCTTACCGAATAATTAAGGTTTAAAGCCTCTCCTTTATAAGGAGAAACAAGAAAAAATTTTCCTTTTGTTCAATCTTCTTCCTTTTGGGGAGAGGTAATTATCAATTATCCATTATCAATTATCAATTATTGAACTTACTTATTTAAAGGAGAAACTAATATTCACACCAATTATTCTATCTACTTTCTTACGGTTAACTACTATTCAACTGAGTTAATTAAAAAATTAATCAATTCAATCCAATTAACTTCTCACCTATTTCAAAAAATTATCATTATTAATAACTCAAATGATGATGAATCTATCGAACGACTCCAAAATAATACTACAATTATTATCAATTCAGGAACTAATTTAGGATATGGTAAAGCCTGTAATTTAGGATTAAATTGGATTTATACTCAAAATTCTCAAGCAATAGTTTGGTTAATTAATCCTGATGCTTATTTATTACCTTATTCTCTAGAAAAAGCACATCATTTTTTAGCCAAAAATCCAGAATTTTCTATATTAGGAACAACTATCTACGAACCTACGGGTAAAATTTGGTTTGGTGGCGGTAAATTTATTCCTGAAACTGGCAAAATAATTCCTAATGAATTTTTGTTAGACACAGAAACATCAACTACAGATTGGGTGACAGGATGCAGTATGTTAATTAACTTCAAAAATTTTAAAAACTGTCCTGAATTTGATGAAGATTATTTTTTATACTATGAAGATTTTGACTTCTGTAGACGCTATGTAAAACAAGGTCATAAAATAGCCATTACTCAAACAATATCTGTAATTCATAAACCATCTTCTATTACTAATAAAAACCCAGAATTAAAACTTGAGTATAGTATCTATAGCTACCTATTGAGTTTAGAAAAACATACAAACAAACCAGTTTTAATATACAGATTACTCAGAATTACTATAGTAGCTTTATTTTACCTACCAATAAATTATAAAATAGCTAGTATTAAGCTTAAAGCTATTGGGAAATTTATCAGACATAATCGTAGATTGGGTAGAACGAAGTGAAACCCAACAAAGCATAATTTGATCGGAGGAATTTTTGTCTGATTTGAACCAAATTAACTGAAAATGTTTGGTTTCGTTCCTCAACCCAACCTACTGCCGTGTCAAGCTTGAAAATGTGGATTAAAAACCTAACCCCCCAACCCTCTTCCCTGCAAGGGAAGGGGGGGTTCACAGGGGTAGGTTTTTTACCTTTGATCTAAAAGAAGTGTGGAGAGAGGGGGAAAAGGGCGAGGAGGGGGGAGTTTATAGTTATTTATTGTATAAAAAAGTACATTTTTTGAGAATTTTATACTGAATCAAAGCGCTCGCTCGCTCCTTTCTACCCCTCTAAAGGGGGATTTCTCCCCTCTCCTCGCAGGAGAGGGATTAGGGGAGAGGTCTTCATTAACTCAAATTTTTAAAGCTAGATGAGCTACTACAGTATTTAAAATTTTGGTAGCTTGGGTAGAACGAAGTGAAACCCAACAAAGTATTATTTGATCGGAGGAATTTTTATCTTATAGCGGTTTTCATAAAGGTAGACTACAAAATTTCTTCCTTCTTCCTTCTTACTTTAAACCCAAATCTCTGTACTCTATATTAATGAAAACTGCTATAAATCCAAGCTAAACTGATTGCTGGAATCTTAATCCGTATATCGGTGCCATAATCCGTGTGAGCGCAAATGTCTAACGAACTTATAATCAATCTATCAGTATTAATTCCTCAACCTACAGGAATATCTGTCTACGCTAATAACATCCTGCCACAACTTCAAAAACTTAACCCCACTCTGTTAATTCCTAATAATATTCCTAATTTTAACTGCCATCTCATCCCTAATAATATGACTCCTGCTCAGGGAACTAAAGGTCATTTACGACGATTATTTTGGACTCAATTTCAATTATCAAATATCTATAAAAAATTACAAGCAAATCTACTTTTTTCTCCCCTTCCAGAAGCGCCATTATTTTCTCAGTGTCGTTATATAGTAATGGCTCACGATTTAATTCCTTTACGTTTTCCTAAACCTGGTTCTCGCTTAACTGCTTATTTCAAATATTATATTCCTCAAGTATTAAGTCAGGCAGAACATATTGTTTGTAATTCTCAAGCTACGGCAACAGATATTACTGATTTTTTCCAAATACCATCTCAAAAAATTACTCCTATTCCTTTAGGTTATGATTCTCAAAAATTCCAATTTTTAGACTTACCTACGCAAAATTACTTTCTTTATCTTGGTCGTCACGATCATTATAAAAATCTGCATCGGTTGATAGAAGCTTTTGCTAATTTGCCTAATTTTTCCGAGTATGAATTATGGCTTGCCGGACCTACAGATAATACTTATACACCAACCTTAAAAACTCAAATTCAAGAATTAGGTTTAACAAAATTAGTGAAATTTCTTGACTATGTTCCCACAGCAGAATTACCCAAAATAATTAATCAAGCGATCGCTCTAGTTTTTCCTAGTTTGTGGGAAGGGTTTGGTTTTCCAGTGTTGGAAGCAATGGCGTGTGGTACTCCAGTTATTACTTCTAATATTTCATCCCTGCCAGAAGTTGCTGGAGATGCAGCTATTTTGGTTAACCCGAAAAATGTGGAAGAAATAACAGATGCTATGAATATTATTGCTAAAGATGGGGGAGAGCGATCGCACCTCTCGACCTTAAGTTTAGCTAGAGCTAAAGAATTTAGTTGGGAAAAAACAGGTTTAGCTACTAGGGAGGTGATTCAGAATTATCTGATTAAGGTTTAAATAATTGGGGCGATCGCTCCTTTTTATTTGGGAAATAGCGAGGGCTTTTGGTTAACCTGAAAAATGTGGGACAAATAACTGATGCGATGAATATTTTTGCTAAAGATGGGAAGGAGCGATCGCGCCTCTCAACCTTAAGTTTAGCTAGAGCTAAAGAATTTAGTTGGGAAAACCTGGTTTAGCTACTAGGGAGATAATTCAGAATTATCTGATTAAGGTTTAAATAATTGGGGCGATCGCTCCTTTTTATGGTGTCGGACTTCTGCCAGATTCAGCTAAAATCTTACCGAAGAATTAATAATTAATAATTAATAATTAAATAATTCTGGTTTAAAGCCTCCCCTTTCAAGGGGAAAACAAAGACAATATTCCTTATATTTAATTCCGTCACGGTTTTAACCAGAGGTAATTATCAATTATCAATTATCCATTATCCATTATCAATTATCCATTATCCATTAATGAATTTGAACCTTACGCTTAGTAGCAGTAACCAAACCACCCATAGCTATTAGACCTAATACTGTAGAAGGCTCAGGTATGTCTTTTGCAGAAGGCTCAGGTATGACTTCTGTAGAAGGCTCAGGTATGTCTTCTGCAGAAGCCTCAAGTACCTCTTCAGATACATAACCATTCGCTAAACCTTCTAGAACAACTTCATAGTTACCATAGAAAGAGCCAAACTCAGTCTGAGTAGCAACACTATTCCAAGCGTAACCAGTAACTCCATTAATATCGTATGCAAAGATTTCACTCATTTGCACACCTTCTAACGCTCCTACTAGAAATGGGTCGCTAAATCTGTCTGCTAAGTTTAAGGGACTTGCTAAACCAACCACAATGTCATCACCAACTTCGTTAATGTAAGAAATGTTGGGGTCAGTAATTATGTCAAGCCCCCCTTGGCCTATAAACATGCTGTAAAACAGCCCTTCATTGGCACTTGATACAAGTGGGGCACTTGAGTTTCTTTGAACAGCTTGTTCCCAAGCATCAGAGAACCAAGCTCTACCAGTATCGTTTAGCCAATCGCTACTAGAGTAAATGTTCTCAGTCACATTGGTAAATGTGGCTGTTTCTCCCTGAGCATTTTGAACTTGTACTCCAGCAAGTGGGTTACCGCCCTGAGTTTGGCCTACATTTTTAGCGCCTAACTCTATGTTACCACCAGGATTGGAACTATCTCCTTGTAAAATTGAATCTAACTTAGTTAAGTCATTAGTTACTTGAAAGCCAGTACCGACTTGTTCCCGTAGTATGATATCTGTACCTACACCAGTAAAGGTAGAAGCCATTGCTGGAGCGCCGAATACTGCACTCATGCCAGCAACAACAGAAGCGCTTGCTAAAAATTTCTTTACTCATCCTGCCATGATTTTTATTTCCTGAATTTAAGTTGTGTTTTTTGAGAAATTTTTTTTTGATTTATAGTAGAGCTGGTTTGGTGTGACAAAATGCTCCAGGTTCGACTGTCTCCTATCTAGAGCGATCGAGCATTTAAGAATTTTGTCAAAAATGGCCCTGACGTACTTACTTAGGACTTACGCAGTACAAAGTATTTCCGTCATTGCGACCGACAGGGAAGCAATCTCAAATCGTAGTTTTTCGTACCTCATGCGTAAGTCCTGTTACTTATTTAGTGGGGAATGTTTTTTTTCCACTCAGAACTTTGTACTGTCGAGTAACAAAGGTTAGCCAGATTACCTTGATTTAGGATTTTCTGGTTTGAGCTTGAGGTTCATTTTGAGCTCTTCTGTAATTAAGACGATCTGGGAAGGGAATTTCTGACTTTTTTTTTAAGCTACACCACAGCAACCTTTTTATTTGGAAAATGGCGATCGCCTTTGGTTAACCTAAAAAATGTCGGAGAAATATTTGATCAGGACTAAAGCCATGGGAGCCCAGAAACTCGGTTTCTCCTAGATGCTTATTGTCAAAAAGAATGATTTATATCATGTCCGGTTGAATAATTATAAATAAATGAGGGAGGAGTCAGGAGACAGGAGACAGGAGTCAGGAGGGAAGAGAGGAGAAAGAAAGTATCAAAAGAAGAAAGTTTTTTTATCACTAATTATCCGGACATGATATTACAGCGCTTTTCAGTTGAGTAGACCACAAAACTGTTGTAGGAGTAATGAGT
>NZ_JBNHER010000244.1:0-1629 GCF_050015975.1 Dapis purpurea BLCC-M126
CGGAGCATGACCTTAGGATGGGATGGCGAGGTTTCCCGCTCTTGCAGAGCCGCTACGCTTTTCATGTCGGCTCAAGCGCCGAAACGCCATATCCAATCGACCAAGAAAGCGGTCGTTTGCGGAGCATTCCGAAGGATGAGATGGCGAGGTTTCCCGCTCTTAACAGAGCCGCTCCGCTTTTCATGTCGGCTCAAGCGCCGAAACGCCATATCCAATTGACCAAGAGAAAAAATAATATTTCTTTATATTCAATTCCCGAACGGTTTTAACCAGAGGTAATTATCAATTATCAATTAATGAATTGATACTTTACTCTCGCGACTCTAGTCTACATTTTGCAAAATCAAGAAATTAATAATTTGCGGAACAACCCTAAACAATTCTTATCCTATAAACTACCTACTACTGATTAGTAAGATAAATTTTTCCCAATTATAATTATCTGTTTATCTCTATAAAAATTATTCTCTTGTCCGATTACTTATACTCACTTACTAATATATTTAGCAAAATAAAGAAATTTCGATACTTTTGCGAAAAACCATACACACTTACTAAATTACCAACCACTTTTAGTAAAAGCATTTTCTTGCTAATACCCATCATCTAGTTTATACCTGTAAAATCCTGGCTTTGCCAGAATTATTTAACTCACTTACTATCATATTTAGGAAAATAAATAAATTAAAAAATTACGGAAAAAATCAACTATAACTAATTAGGAAAAAGTAAGATAATTTTATTCCTAATTTCAATTATCCGTACATCCGTACCAAAATCCTTGTTTTGCCATAATTATTCAACTCACCAAAAAATAAAGTTTCAAGCCTCCCCTCTTAAAGCCATGAAAAAGCGGTCGAGAGATGGCCAGGAGACCTAGCCATCTCTAATCGACCAAGAAAAAATCAACTTTAGTATTTCAAGACTCCTATTTCAGTAGAAGGTACTGATAACTGAAATTACCTACTACCTAATTCGAGCAGGTCTAACTCCAGTAACTTTAAGAGTAATTCTGTACAGACTTTTACTAGCTGTTAAATAAAGAGTTTTATAGTCATTATTTCCCCATGCTAAATTAGTAACTCTCTCCGTTACAGAAATAATTCCTAGTAACTTTCCTGATACAGAAAAAACCCAAACTCCTCCTGGTCCAGTGCTATAAACATTTCCCTGTAAATCTACTTTCATTCCATCAGGAACACCTGCTTTATTCGGGTCTTTTAATTCAGCAAAAATCTTTCCGTTTTCTAAAGTTCCATCTGACTTAACATCAAAAATACGAATATGACCTTCTTCCGAATCATTAACATAAAGTTTAGTTTGATCAGGGGAAAGAGCAATACCATTAGGACGAACAAAATTATTAACTAATAAACTTAACTTACCATCTGTTGCAATTCGATAAACACCATAAAAACCCAATTCTTCCTATTATTATTTAATCCCATAAGGAGGATCGGTAAAATAAATACTCCCATCTGATTTGACAACTAAATCATTCGGAATATTCAAACTTTTACCATTATATTTATCAACAAGTGTAATTAATTGATAATTGATAATTGATAATGGATAATTGATAATTACCTCTGGTTAAAACCGTTACGGAATTGAAGATTGGGAAATATC
>NZ_JBNHER010000245.1:0-43095 GCF_050015975.1 Dapis purpurea BLCC-M126
ACAGTTGCCTTCCCATATTCACATACTGAGAACCTTGGCCTGTGAATAGGAATGCTATTTTCTGACCTTCGCTATTTCGTTTTCCTGAAAATAGTCCTACTAATTCTTCCTGAGCTTTCCACCCAAGTAGTTTCTCTATTAATGCTTTTGGTTCAGAAGCAATAACTCCTAATCGATAATTAAAATGTGCTCTACCTGTAGAGGCTGTATAACATACATCTGCTAGTGGTAACTTGGGATTAGTTTCTAAATAATTTTGATAATTACTGACTAAATCTTCTAGAGCCTTTTCTGTTTTCGCAGATAGAGTTAACAGATGGATCGGACGTTCAACAATATTCTGACTTTTAACTTGAGAAGGAGCCTCTTCTATAACTATATGAGCATTAGTGCCACTAAAACCAAAAGAACTAACTGTAGCTTGCCTTGGTTGGCCTTCAAGCACTTCCCAATCTTTTAATTTTGTATTGACATAAAAAGGGCTATTTTCAAAGTCAATATGTGGGTTTGGTTGATTAAAATGTAAGGATGGAACTAATTTTTGATTTTTGAGGCACAAAATTGTCTTGATCAAACCAGAAACTCCGGCAGCCGCTGCTGAATGACCAATATTAGTTTTTACCGAGCCAATCGCACAAAACTGTTTTTTGTTCGTCCATTTAGAAAAGGCTTCTGTTAAAGCTTCTACTTCTATCGGGTCTCCCAGAGGTGTTGCTGTACCATGAGCTTCTACATAACTAATAGTTTCTGGGTTAATTCCAAATTTCTGATAAACTGTTTCTTCTAAACTGGCTTGAGATTGACTACTAGGGGCACTAATCCCGTTAGTATTACCATCATAATTAACTCCTGTTCCTTTGATTACTCCATAAATATGGTCGTTGTCTTGAATTGCTTGACTGTAGCTTTTTAATAAGAGAACACCACAACCTTCGCTCCAGGCTGTACCCGATGCTGAAGCATCAAAAGTCTTACAACGTCCATCAGGAGATACAACTTGAAACTGACTTGACATTATTTGGAAGTCTGATGTTGGCATTAGAGTAATACCTCCAGCGATCGCTATTTCGCTCTCTCCTCGTTGTATGCTTTGGCAAGCTTGATGAACAGCTACCAATGACGACGAGCAGGCAGTATCAATAGCTACTACTGGCCCTTGAAGGTCAAGCATATAGGCAATTCTTGCTGGTATCATTGACGGACCATTTCCTGTAGCCGCCATCCTATGAACATCTAATCCTGAAATTGACAACAACTTAAGATAACCACCATTTACCGTAACTCCCACAAATACTCCATATTGTTTACCTCTAAGAGAGTCTGTAGCATATCCAGCATCTTCTATAGCGTGGTAAGCTTCTTCTAAAAATATTCTTTGCTCAGGCTCCATAAACCGAGCTTCTTCCGGAGAAATATGAAAAAATAAAGGGTCAAATTTATCAATTTCATCTAAAAAACCGGCACATTTTGAATAGGAAGTACCTGGATTATCTGGATCTGGATGATACCAATTTTTTTCTTCCCATCTTCCAGGAGGAGCTTCCGTTACACTGTCAATTCCATTCTTTAAATTTTCCCAAAATTCTTTCCAGTTATTCGCTCCTGGATATCTACATGAAATACCAATAATCGCTATATCTATAGTTGGTATATGATTTTGACTAGGATTAACCTCATCATTAAGCTCTGTCTTAACTTCTGGTTCTACTACTTCTAATAATAATTTTTCTGCTGTTTCTAAAGATATTTCTCCTGAACTAATCAAAGATAAGATTTTCTCTGAGCTATCCATGTTAATTAACTTATTTTGAATATTATCTATTTGATTTTCTGCTATAGCTTTCTCTTGTGTTTCTGTTTCCGTATTTCCTAACAATAGTTGTTCCGCATTTTCTAAGGAAACTTCACCAGATTGTAATTGAAATAATATCTGTTCCTCTTTAGTCATTTGGTCTTGAATGGATAGCCGAGCATCCAATTCTTTTTCCTTTCCAGAATAGGAGTCAGGCATAACTACCACTACCCTGCCGAAATGCTTCCCACGTCGCATATAATCAAAGGCTTTAATAACATCTTCTATTGGAAATGTTTTGTAAGGTAGTGGCTTCAAGCGATCGCGGTCAAATTCAAGTGCCAAATTATCCCATATCTGAGAAAACAATTGATTATCTTTGGCAAATTCTTCTAACAAATCAAAAGTAAAATATTTGATGTCTGGGCGTTTCTGATAGACTTGCTCGTGACTCCAAATGCCCAACTTACCAAGTTCAACATATCGCCCTCTATCGGCAAGGATATCTATATTTTTCTGGATGTATTCTCCATGAGTCAGGCTATTGAGAATAACATCTACCCCACGGCCTTGAGTGAATTCCATCACATCATTTACAAACTCCATCGTTCGAGAATTCATCACATACTTAATTCCCTGTTCCCGGAGATAATTCATCTTACCTGGACTAGTAGTAGCAAATACTTCCGCCCCAAAAAGTTGAGCCAACTGAATTGCTGCTTGTCCAATCCCACCTGAAGCAGCGTGAATTAATACTCTATCTCCTGGCTGAATTTTGGCTAAGTTAATCAACCCGTGATATGCAGTCGAAAACGGCCCCCAAATACTAGCTCCATCTTCCATATTCAGATTAAAATTTTTACGCACCAGTTTGTCCGGCGAGCAGATAATAAAGCTACTAAATGCATCGTGAATTCTCATTACCATTACTTCATCGCCGACTTGCCACTGCGATACTTCTGCCCCAACAGCTACGATAGTACCTGCACCTTCAAAACCAAAAGTGAGTTCTTCAGCATTAGCAATGCCAAATGTGTTTTCATAATACTCTTGGAGCATACCAAGTGCATTGAGTATATCCCGAAAATTAACTGGTACAGTTTTGATCTGAACTTCAACTTCATTTTGGCTTGGAACTCTACGTTCTAGAGGTACCAAAGTTAAATTGTTTAACGAACCATAACTAAATGTCTTCAACTGAAATGGTTGACAATTCAATGAATCTGTTCTTATTTCTTTTCTTATAACCTCTTGAGGAAAATTTTGAGGGTTATTACTTGCCGTTGTCCTTTTGTCAAAATTTTCCTCTATTCTACTTGCTACCTCTGGTTGGTGAAAGGTTATTTCGTGCATAGCTACTTCTTTGTCTATAACTTCTGGTAGCGTTTTCCGGATTTTTGCAGTTAAGTGTTCCTTTAAAGTTATTAAAGATAGTCTGGGTTTTTCCGACATTTCATAGGCTATCTTTTTAGCCACTTTTAGCACATCTTTTCTGGGTACAACTGGAAAAGAAACACCCCGTTCAGCTAATTCTTTCCCTCGATAATTTTGGGCAGTATACATCATTTCAAACCCTAAAGCACCTAATTTTTCAGGGACAATTAACGTGCATCCGACACCTGGAGTAAAACCATACTTCATAAAATTAGTAGTGTAAATACTTTCTTGACTTAACACAACTAAATCTGCATAAAATCCCAAAACCAAACCACCACCAATACTATGACCTTGCATCGCTGCAATTACGGGTATTTCACAATCTAGTGCTATCCTAAAAAAATCTAAATCATTACATTTACTTTCTCCTTTCCAAATACTTATTAACCCTTCTTTTGTCCCTCCCGAACAGAAATAATTTCCATAGCCTGTCAAAATTACTACTTTATAACTTTTGTTTTCAGCAACTGCACCAAAACATTTGTATAATCCCTCAATTATTCCGGCAGAACAGGTATTGCGGTTTTCTTCATCTTGCATCGTAATTTGTACAACACCATTACCCAACTCTACCAGTTGTACTACCTCAGAGTGGCCCTCTACTAAGTCCAAATTAAGATTTAGGTTTGCCATGGAAATAATCCTTCTTTTTGAAAACGTTTAATTTTTTCTTGAACCGTAGGTTCTGCTATTAGACTAGAAATCTGATTGACAGCTAAATCTTGAGTTTCTGCTTGAATAATCCATAACTGATTAATATAGTTTTTTAACTCTTTTACCCCTGATGAGGGTAAATACTTTAAACGTCGAATATATTTACTTATTAACTGATTAGTATTACTGCCATATTCATCAATTAATCCCCATTGATCAGCTTCTGATGCTGAAATAGCTTGAGTCGTTAGTGCTAAACGGTAGGCTTTTTGAAACCCCACTCGACGAATCAAAAAAGGTAATACACAAGCTGGTAATAATCCAAATAATAATTCTGATAAAACAAAAGTTGCTGTTTCATCAGCAATCACTAGATCGCTTGCTGCTACTAAACCCACTCCCCCTGCCTGTACTTTACCACGTACAAGTGACAAAATTACTTTACTACTTTGAGACATTTGTTTCAAAATATTGTAGTAACGGTGATTACTTGCTTTTGGGTCTAGTTGTTTTCCTGTTGCCACTTCTTCAAAATCCATCCCCGTACAAAACACATCAGGTAGTCCTTCCAATATTATTACTTTAACAACTTCCTCTGCTTCAGCAGCTTGCAAAGCTGACAACAATTCCATTGTTAACTGACTATTGATGCTATTGTTAAATTCAGGCCGATATATCTGAATTCTTTGTACAACATCTTGATAACTGATTTTTAGGGTTTGATAATTCATAACTATACCCATTCATATTCTCGATGAAATTCCTTGATTCTTTTCAGCACTAAACGACCTTTACCTTCAATTTGTTCCCATACACCTGGAAGGATTTTGTAATCTAGGGTAACATTTCTAGTACCAAAAGCAACTGTCGAACTATGAATTAGTAACTGCTCATATTCTTCCATACTTAAGCCATAACGTTTTTTTAACTGTGATGCAATTTTTCGTTGAGCTTGAATTTCCTTTCCTTGTGGGGTGACAACTCCACTATAAAATTCCGAACAACAACCAGAACCATAAGAGAATATACCAATTCGTCGGGATTTGCTAAAATCTGCATTATCAATCATGCTAGCTAAAGATAAAAATACTGTAGCTCCCATAATATTCCCCACCTGTTGACAATAGACTAATCCCGGCATCACCCGTTTCTGAAAGTCTTCTTCAATCTCCACAGGTTTTGCCCTTTTAAACTTACGCATCATACTTCTGTGAGCCCCTTTCACCATTCCCCCAAAAGGAGTATGAAAGCTCAAGTAATCAAAAGTTTTTTGGTAATCTACTCCTTCTACTCGATCTTGATATTCCCGGTAAGCATTTTCACAACAATCTAGGTAAGATAGCAATGATAAATCTGAATCTCCTGCTTCTGAGTCTGGGTTAGGTCTGCAAGTATCCATAACCTCATACCCATAATAACCATTGCATCCTACATCAACTTGGAAAATTTTAGGAACATCACTGACCAAAATAGCTACTGCTCCAGCGCCACTGCTTGGTTCCACAAAAGACCAATCTTCGCTGAGAGCTTCTCCTCCCTCTACAACAACAGGCCGAAATATATCAGTTCCTATAACCAAAGTTTTAGCCCCTGGAGATGTTTGGGATAAAATCAAATTTAATGCCATCTGTAAACCTGCTGTACCTGAGTAGCAAGCTTGCTTAATCTCAAACATTCGGCAGTTACGACTTAGCCCCAAATAATCATGGATATAAGTGCTCATAGATTTGCCAAAATCAATGCCAGATTCACTACAAGCTATCACCATTTTGATTTGTTGCTTCTCCAGATCGCTGAGACTATCAATAATAGGTTTGGCTGCATTAATAGCATTAGAAACTGGATCTTCATAGGGCATAGCAACTGTCTTCTCTTTCATCAGAAGATTATCGAAGCGAGTCGTGTCTAAGTGACGTGCTTCGCCTAACATTCGCACATCGAGTTTAGCCGAACCCCCATATACATTTAGTGCTTCTATTCCAACTTTTTGCATTAGTTTACTCCTGTGCAATTAATAAAGCTGTATTAATCCCTCCAAAACCAAAACTGTTGCTGATAGCATATTTTATCTCAGCCTTAACAGAAGTTTCTTTGACCCAATTTAGACTGGTATCAATGGGATTAACTAAATTTTTAGTTGGATGACAAAAAGCAAATTTCATTTGTAATATGGAAGCGATCGCTTCCACTACACCAGCAGCAGTTAAACAGTGACCAGTTAAAGATTTTGTTGAATTTAGTTGGCAGTGGTGAAGTCCCGCAGATTTTAAAGCTGCCACTTCTGTTCTGTCACCAAGGGGGGAACCAGTACCGTGGGTATTCACATAATCAATACTCTCTGGCTGAAGGTCTGCCATGGCTAAAGCAGTATTCATAGCCCGTTCTTCCCCTTTTTGGGAAGGTTCGGGACTACGATTCCCATCTAAAGCTAATCCCCAACCCTTAACTTGGCCATGGGATTTAGCGCCCCGTTGCTTGGCGTGGTCAGTTCTCTCTAAAATCACTGCTCCACAACCTTCTCCATATATAAAGCCATCATGGTCTTGGTCAAATGGCCGACAAGCAAGGTCTGGGCGATCGGCAAAACGTTCGCTCCCCATTGCCCCTAAATTCCTCAGTGCTTGGAATTCATACGCCGATAGATCGGATAAAGTTCCCAAGGCAATGCAAATATCACTGTTACCCATTAAAATTTGACGGGCAGCATGAATTATAGCAACTGCTCCACTGGCGGAAGCTCCACCTACACTATAGCCTTCGCCTTGAATCTGAAAACACTGGGAAATCAGACCCATTATATCAGTATCCCAAAAGGTCAGACCATAAGTTGGTCGTATAAACTCCTGGCGTGACTGATAACGTTGCCAGGTTTGCTGCTGATAACGTTGTTGTAAATTTGAACCACCTACGACTAATCCTACTCGTTCTGGATTAACTTTACTAGAGGTTAGTTGAGCATCTTGCCAGGCTTCAGCCACAGCTACTATTGCTACTTGGGCGCTCTTAGTAGCAGTACGTAACAATCCACTATACTCAGGAAATAAAGTTCTGACGTCAATATCGGGAATTTCGGCACCAATAAATGGTTTGATGCTTTCACGTCCAGGCTTTTTTAGATAAGCAAATTGAGTTTCCCCTGATAACAGAGCTTCTTTAAAAGTAGCAACTCCTTGACTAATGGAAGTAATAATGCCCATACCTGTTATCTCTATGTTGCTCATTGATAGCCCCTCTAGTTTTTTTAATTCCTTACTTCTAATTTCCTAATTTCGCTGCAAATAGATCGGCTAGTTCTCCTATATTTTTGGCTCCAGCTAATTCAATGCGTGGGATATTTAAGGATAAGTCTTCCATTACCATCATTATAATTTCTGCCCTATTTACTGAATCAATGCCTAAGTTTTTGAGACTATCAGTTGGCGCTATAGGTACTTCTTCTAATTCTGGTGCTATTTCACAAGTATGTTTTTTGATGATGTTAAATATTTGTTCTTTGTTCATAAAATTATCCTGATGAATATACTATATTTTTATTTTACTTGATTTTTGATTTTTTGAATCATTTGATTTGCTTCTTGGGCTGTTAATTCTTTATTGGCTACTTTACTCAATATTGAGCGTAATTTTTGTTTCATTTCCTCTTGCGAATCTACAGGTAAATAGTCTTTTTGAGTAGATTCTTTATCCTCTGTTTGGAATCTACTTCCTCCTGTACAATTAATTTCCTGGGTAATATATTTGGTTAAATCTAATAAGGTAGGGTAGTCGTATAGTTTAGTGGCCTTTATATTCAAATTGAAGGTTTGATTGATGTTAGTTACCCATTCTACTCCAACAATGGAATCTAAACCTAAATCAACAAACTTTTTGTCTTCTTCTATTTCACTGATATCCACATACAGGGCTTCCGCTAATTGTTGTTTTAAAATTTCCCTGACTTGTGAGAAATTCTTCTGGGAGTCATTTCTTAGTTGAGGTTGGTTACTAATACTCACTTGACTTGAAGAGGCATCTGGCGATCGCTCCACATCAATATTTTTACCCTGATTTGATAAGCTTTGAGCAATATATTTGCCTAAATCTAATAAAGTCGGGTAGTCGTATAATTTAGTGGCCTTTATATTCAAATTGAAGGTTTGATTGATATTAGTTATCCATTCTACTCCCACGATCGAGTCTAAACCTAAATCAACAAACTTCTTGTCTTCTTCTATTTCACTTATATCCACATACAGGGCTTCCGCTAATTGTTGTTTTAAAATTTCCTTGACTTGTGAGAAATTGCTCTGAGACTCATTTCTTAGTTGAGGTTGGTTACTAATACTCACTTGACTTGAAGAGGCATCTAGCGATCGCTCCACATTAGTATTTTTACCCTGATTTGATAGAGTTTGAGCAATATATTTGCTTAAATCTAATAAAGTCGGGTAGTCGTATAGCTTAGTGGCCTTTATATTTAAGTTGTAGGTTTTATTAATATTAGTTATCCATTCTACTCCCACGATCGAGTCTAAACCTAAATCAACAAACTTCTTGTCTTCTTCTATTTCACTTATATCCACATACAGAACATCTGCAAGACTTTCTTTGAGGGTTTCTCTGATTTTAGTCTCATCTGTGTCAAGGTTATTCAATTGAATATTTTCAGATTCAATATCGGCAGGTTTTACTTTTACTCCCAACTTAGCCAGTTCCTTTTTGGGTGAAGGATCTATAGTTGATGCCGAATCCGATAAAGATAGTGATCCTGGAGCTGATAATTTTAGTTTTGGTTGCTGTGACATTTTGTCTTTGTTCATTTGTATTTCCTGTTGCTGGATATTTACTCCATTGAGTTTTACTTGTTTTTCAGATTTTATGCTCTTTTTCTCTTGACTTTTCCATTGTCGAATATCTGTTATCCAATACCTTTTTCGTTGCCAAGGATATGTTGGTAATTCTACCTTATTACGGGAATAATCCCGATCAAATCCTAACCAATCAATCTTTATTGCCTGTGCATACAATCCCCCAAGACTTTGTAGCATTTGTAACCAGTCTGGTTTTCCTGAACGTAAACTGGGCAACCATAGTTTTCTTTCTCCCATCAGACACTCACGACCCATACCTAACAGTATTGGTTTTGGTCCTATTTCTAGGAAGATGTCAATACCTTGTTTGCGCAAAGTCT
The DNA here is from genome assembly GCF_050015975.1 of Dapis purpurea BLCC-M126. Taxonomy (NCBI): domain Bacteria; kingdom Bacillati; phylum Cyanobacteriota; class Cyanophyceae; order Oscillatoriales; family Microcoleaceae; genus Dapis; species Dapis purpurea. The sequence goes on from NZ_JBNHER010000245.1 coordinate 9,054, forward strand.
CCATCCCTTGAGCAAATCTTACTGGTTGACGCACATGACCCACCCAATATTCAGCAGTGGCTATTTCTCCATCTACTTCAGTACCAGTAACATTTGATACTAGTGGTGTTTTGGGTTCATTATAGATAATTTCTTTCGCGACTGCTTCAAATTCGGCTAACATTGGTTCCATCAATGGAGAATGGAAAGCATGGGATACTTGTAGTTGTTTTGTCTTAACTTCTTCTGATTCAAATCGACTACAAATACTTGCTATGGCTGCACTCTCACCTGAAATTACTATACTTTCAGGTCCATTGAACGCTGCTATTGTTACTTGGGAACTATATTCTTTGATGGCTTCTGTTACCTGAGATTCTGATGCCATTACAGATACCATTTCACCACCGGATGGTAACTTTTGCATTAACTTTCCTCGCATTGCTATTAGTTTCAGACCATCTTCTAGGCCAAATACTCCCGCAACGGTTGCTGCTACATATTCTCCTACACTATGACCCATCATCACATTGGGTTTGATTCCCCATGATTCCCATAATTTAGCTAGGGCGTATTCTATGGCAAATATAGCAGGTTGGGTATAACGTGTTTGGTCTATCAAAGTCGAAGTTTCATCTTTAACTTCACCTGGATAAAGCACATCTAATAAAGAAACTTCTAGATATTTTCCTAGAATTTCACTACACTGGTCGATAATTTTCTGAAAAGTGGGTTGAGTTTCGTATAACTGCCTTCCCATTTGCAGATATTGAGAACCTTGACCGGTAAATAGAAAGGCAATTTTTTTCGTTGTTTCGCTTGTTACTTGTCCTGAAAAGATGCCAGTAACATTCTCTCCTTCTTTGTATTGTTTGAGTTTTTTGATTAAATCTTGTTTTTCAGAAGCAAGGACAGCTAATGTATGGTCAAATTTAGCTCTCCCGATGTTGGCTGTGTAGCAAATATCCCCCAACTCATTATCATTATTTTCTGCTTCTAAATAACTTTGATAACTATTGACTAAATCACCCAGAGCTTTTTCTGTTTTCGCTGACAGAGTTAGTATATGAACCGGACGTTCTAGTTCACCCCCCCTTTCAAAAGGGGGTTGGGGGGATGCTTCTGGGTTCTGAGTTCCGACTTCAGTAGGAGCCTCTTCTAAAACTATATGAGCATTCGTACCACTCATACCAAAAGAGCTTACTCCTGCCACTCTTTTCTCCTCTGATGACAGCCAAGGAGTCAGTTGAGTCGGGACCTTGAAAGGCATATTCTCCCAATCAATATAGGGGTTAGGATTAGCAAAATTCAGATGAGGGGCAATTTTTTGATGTTGCAGTTGCAAAACCACCTTAATCACACCTGCTATTCCCGCTGCAGGTTCTAGATGACCAATATTAGTTTTCACTGAAGCGATATGCAATGGATTTTCCCGATCGCGTCCCTGCTCAAACACGCTAGCTAAAGCTCTCACTTCCATAGGGTCTCCTAGAGAAGTCCCTGTACCATGAGCTTCCACATAACTCACTTGTAATGGTTCCACTTTTGCGGCTTTCAGAGCTTGCTGAATCAGTTTTTCCTGAGCTAGTTTATTAGGTACTGTTAGTCCGCCACTAGGCCCATCATGGTTGACTGCTGAACCACGAATTACTGCACAGATATTGTCTCCATCTTTGAGTGCATCCGACAAACGCTTCAGTACCACAATGCCACATCCCTCTCCTCTACCATAACCATCAGCAGCAGCATCAAAAGTTTTACACTTGCCATCAGGTGATAGAGCCTTTGTTCTTGATAGTCCAGTTGTCACTTGAGGAGAGAGAATTAGTTGGACTCCTCCAGCTAAAGCGAGATTTGACTCTCCCTGACGCAGACTCTGACAAGCTTCATGGAGAGCTACCAGAGATGATGAACAAGCTGTATCTATTGCCATTGATGGGCCTTGCAATCCTAAAAAGTAAGATAACCTACCTGCTGCAAAACAAAACGTATTTCCTGTAACATCGTAAGGGCTAACATCTTCAACTTGGTTCAAACCTAAATTAGCATAATCATTTTGACCGATACCCAAAAACACCCCTGTCTGAGTGTTTTCTAATTGCTGGGGATTAATACCTCCTCTTTCTAAAGCTTCCCAAGTTACTTCCAAAATCAAACGTTGCTGTGGGTCAAGACTATGTGCTTCTCGGCCAGAGATACTAAAAAAAATCGGATCGAAGCGATCTACCTGGTCAACTAATGCTGCGTGACGGATATACATTTTTCCCGGAGTCTCAGGGTTGGGATCGTAGTAATAATCTAGGTCCCAACGCTCTAGTGGAATCTCTTTAACAGAGTCTTTACCATTAGATAACAATTCCCAGAAGCTTTCTGGTGTGTTGGCATTTCCAGGAAATCTACACCCTATACCGATGATGGCGATAGCTTCGCTTCTTGAGCTTTCCATCATTTCTAATTTTGTTTCTTGATTTTCTTGAGATAATGATGCCTCCAATTCTGTTGTCTTCCATCCTATTAATTCCTCTATTATGTATGAGGACAATTTGGCAATGGTTGGATATTCTATGGCTATTGTCTCAGATAAGGTTGTTCTTAGTTGATTTTGCAGTCGATTTTTTAATTCCACTGTCATTAAAGAATCCATGCCCATTTCCATAAAGCCTAAATTTTTAGGTAATTGAGATGAACTTAAACCTAGTATCTGAGCTACTTGCCCTCGAATGTGTTCAGTTAAAATTTCTTGACGTTCCTCTAATAAGGCCGTCTCTAATTTTGCTAAAATTTCTGCTTTGACTTTCTGTTTCGGTGTCTCTTGTGCCTTCAATTCCTCCTTCTGTAATAATTCTCTTACTAATGAACTTTTTTCGATACTACTCCATTGTTCTGCCAATACCTGCCACTGTACGGCCATTACACCTACTTGACCTTGAGCAGATTGATTTCCTAAAAGTAAATCCAAGGCATACATTCCTTGTTTGGGGGCAATCTCATTAATCCCACTGCTCTGTATACGATTTTGATGCTCCACTGCTAAACGAGCTGCCATACCTCCAGATGCCCATGCTCCCCAATTAATAGCCAATCCTGATAATCCTCTGCTGCGACGATAACTAGCGAAAGCATCCATAAAGGCATTGGCCGCCGCATAATTTCCTTGACCAGGGGAACCAATTAAGGAAGCTAGTGAGGAGAAACAGACAAAGAAATCTAATGACAGATTTTGGGTTAATGTATGCAAATGCCAAGTTCCTGCTACCTTGGGCGACATGACTTTAGCAAAACGCTCCCAATTCATCTGTTTTATGGTTCCATCATCTAGCACTCCTGCTGTATGAATTATGCCTTTGAGTGTTGGCAAAGATGTCTGAATCTCTTCGAGAATTTTCGCTATATCTGCTTCAATCGACACATCCCCTAACAAAACTGTTACTTGGCATCCTGTTTCTTCTAATTTTTTTAGAGATTCACTGACTTTTTCTGAGGGAGGACGACGCCCAGTTAAAACAATATTTTTGGCTCCCTTGGATACTAACCATTCCGCCATAAGTAATCCTAAAGCTCCTAACCCTCCAGTTATTAGGTAACTACCATCTGATGATAAGGATAGGGGTTCAGGAAATTCTGGAGGTTCTTGCCTAGCCAGACGAGCTACATAAGTATTTTCTCCCCGTAAAGCTAGATTATCTTCTTCTTGTTCATTAACTAATAATTGCCACAGCATTTCTACTTCGTTTCCTGCTGCAACTTGTGGGTCTAAATCTACTAATCCTCCCCATAATTGGGGATGTTCTAGGGACACTACTCTACCTAATCCCCACAAGGGTGACGCTGCTAGTCCTGCGATATTATTTTCTGTTTGGGATAATACTGACTGACACCCACGGGTTACTAACCATAGTTTGGGAATGCTAGAATTTTTGAGTAAGGTTTGTAACAGGTGCATCACGCTGCCACATCCCCATCGCTGACTTGCTTCTAAAACTTCTAGGGTTAAGTCTTTTGATTCTGGAGCATCTAAACTCCACAAGTGAATTAATTTCGTAATGGGAGTTTCACTACTTTGTTGAATTTCTTGATACAGTTTGTAAAATTCTTCAGGATTATTAGGATTGAGTTTATATTTTCCTGCTGCTTGTTTTTGATAGCTCTCGCCTCGATAAACTAAGCTGTATTTATGACCCTGTTGTTGTAATTTTTGGGCTAATTTTTCGGCTACTCCTGTGGTGTCGGCAAAAATTAACCAATGATTTAATTGAATGCTCGTTTTTGATTTAGTTTGAGCTAAAGGTTGCCACTGAACTTCATAGAACCAATTTTTGACATTTACTGCTGCTAATTGTTCCTGATGTTGTTGAGCTAATACCTCTAATATTTCTGGTAAAAGTTTCAGCTTTTCTGGTGAAAAATTTACTGATCTTTCTAGTTGTTGAATAAGAGCTTCTGTTTTTCCTTGAGTGAGTAGTTTAACAATTGGAGTCTCACTAATATTTTCTGACTTTTGATGTTTCTGCGGTTGACTTACCTTGGTTTCTATCCAATGTCTTTCTCGTTGGAAAGGATAAGTCGGCAATCCTACTTTCTGACGAGCATAATCTTGGTTAAACCCTAACCAATCTATTTTCGCTCCTTTTACATACAAATTTCCTAAACTCAATAGCATTTGTTGCCACTCATCCTTCAAAAGCGCAGCATCCTTTGACTTCCCATCCTTCAAAAGCGCAGTATCCTCTGGCTTCCCATCTTTCAAAAGCGCAGCATCCTCTGGCTTCCCCCTTTCTAAGGGGGACGGGAGGGGGATTTTATTGGGGGACGGGAGGGGGATTTGATTCGGACGTAATGATGGCAACCACACACCTACATTTTCTGGCAGACATTGCCGACCCATTCCTAACAATACTGGTTTCGGTCCAACTTCTAGAAAAATTTCATACCCTTGTTGATGTAGCGTTTTCATTCCTTGGGCAAAGCGTACTGGTTGACGCACATGATTGACCCAGTATTGAGGAGAAGCAATACTCTGATCTGCTTTTGTGCCTGTAACGTTAGATATAATAGGTATTTGAGGTTTCTTATAGGTTAGTTGATTAGCTATAGCTTCAAATTCAGCCAACATTGGTTCCATTAATGGTGAATGGAAAGCATGAGATACCTCAAGTTTTTTAGTTTTGATTCCCTTTCCTTGCAGGATACTTACTACACTTGTTACTGCTACCGAATCTCCAGAAATAACTGTGCTTTCTGGTCCATTTATGGCCGCGATTGCTATTTCTTTATAAGGTTCCAGGAGTTGTCCTACTGTTGATTCTGAAGCCATCACAGAAACCATTTCTCCACCTGAAGGCAACTGCTGCATCAACCGCCCCCTAGCAGCTATTAATCTCAAACCATCTTCAAGACTGAATACTCCTGCTACAGTTGCTGCCACATATTCTCCCACGCTGTGGCCCATTACTATATTAGGTTTAATTCCCCAAGATTCCCATAATTTATATAGGGCATATTCTATGGCAAACAGAGCTGGTTGAGTATAAGCTGTTTGATTTAGTAGAGATGAATCTTGATTATTATATAAAACATCTAATAAAGAACATTCTATTTCAGAACTTAATATTGTATCACACCTATCCAATACTTCACGAAAAACAGGCTGTGTTTGATACAGTTGTTTGCCCATATTAACATATTGAGAACCTTGCCCCGTGAATAAGAAAGCTACTTTCAGTCTTCTTGTCCGCTCAGGAAGTTCCCCTGTTAATACTCCCGCTGTTGCTTCCCCAGATTGGTATTCCTTAAGCTTTTCTGCTAAGTCCTGTTTGCTAGAAGCGATCGCTGCGAATCGATGGTTAAAATGGACTCGCCCAGTATTAGCACTGTAACAAATATCAGCTAATTCTGATTCGGGATTACTGTTTAAATATTTTTGATAACGAACCACCAACTCTGAAAGAGCTGTTTCTGTTTTAGCTGAAAGAGTTAATAGATGAACTGAAGGTTCCCGATCCCCTCTGCTTTCTTGCTTCTGATTTTTTCCTTGCTCAAGAACTACATGAGCATTTGTTCCAGCAAAACCAAAGCTACTTAATCCTGCCCTCAGAGGATAAGATTTTCCTGCCCCATCAGTTTTTGCTTCCCAAGATTGAAGCTTGTCCACCACAAAAAACGGACCTTCTTTTAATTCAATATCAGGATTAAGTTGCTGATAATTTAAGGAAGATGGAAGAGTTGTATGTCTCATGCACAGCAAGACTTTGATTAGTCCAGCCATACCTGCTGCACCTTCCAAATGACCAATATTTGTTTTGACAGATCCCAAACCACAACTATTAGCAGGCAACTTACCACTTGAACTCAGACGTTGAAACGCTTCATTTAAAGCCTCAACTTCAATTGGATCTCCTAGTGATGTACCCGTACCATGTGCTTCAATATAACCTACTGACTCTATCTCAATATTAGCTTCCCGATATGCCTCTTCTAACAATTCGGCCTGAGCTTGGGGATTTGGTGCGGTAAAAGAACTTGCTTGCCCTCCATGATTTACTGCTACACTGCGAATCACCCCATAAATAGAATCACCATCCCTCAAGGCTTTTTGATAATCTTTCAGTACAACTACTGCCCCTCCTTCTCCCCTAACAAACCCATTAGCACCGGCATCAAATACCCGACATACTCCATCGGGAGATAACATACCCGCAGCAGTATAAACTCGGCTATTCACAGGAGAGCAAATTAAATTCACACCTCCTACCAAAGCTGTTTCACACTGCTCACGACGTATGGCATTAACCGCTTCATCCATGGCTACCAAAGAACTAGAACAAGCTGTATCAACAGTCAAGCTAGGGCCATGAAAATCATAAAAATAGGAAATGCGGTTGGCAAAAGTTGCTGGAGCTGTACCAGTAGCAATTTGAGCTACTTCGGTTGTCTCCAAACCTTTTTCTAATAAACTCCTGTAGTCGTAGTGACACACTCCTACATAAACTCCTACTGATTTACCCTTTAATGTATCACTTGCATATCCCGCATCTTCCATTGCTTCCCAGGACAATTCTAACAACAACCTTTGCTGCGGATCCATTAACTGGGCTTCCCTGGGAGTAATTCTAAAAAAGGATGAGTCAAACAAATCTATCTTTGTCAAAAAACCACCACGTTGAGTGGATAAATCTATTTCCGAACTCATAGAATCAAATAGATTTCCCCAACGCTCTGAAGGAATATTCTGGATTGAGTTCCGATCTTCCTTAAGTAGCTGCCAAAATTCTTCTTTAGTATCTGCTCCTGGGAAACGGCAGGACACACCTACAATTGCTATTCTTGGTAGTGCAGTGTTGTCATTAGAATTCATTTGAATTTTACCTCATGTCGATGTCGTCAAAATGTTTTTTTCAGTCCTAGTCCTACTAACTCAAGTTAATATCTTCTCGTTCTGAAAGATACTCTGCTATCTCTATTAAAGTTTTGTAACTAAAAAAGAAGGTAGACTTTAATTTAATCCCAAACTTTCTTTCCATCACAGCACGAAATTCTAACAATTCCAGTGAGTCCATTCCTGACTCCATTAGTGGTGTTTCTGCGAACAAACTCTCCATCCGTTCAACACCCAGTAGAATTTTTAATAATTTTCGACATTCTTGTTCAAATATTTCTAATTTGGATGTACTTCCTTCTGAACTAATACTAGGAGAATCAGTTTCTGTATGACTATCCTTTTCTGAAAGATACTCTGCTACCGCTATTAAAGTTTTGTAACTAAAAAAGAAGGTAGACTTTAATTTAATCCCAAACTTTCTTTCTAGAACAGCACGAAACTCTAACAATTCTAGTGAATCCATTCCAGATTCCATTAGTGGTGTATCACCAGACAAGCTCTCCATTCGTTCAACACCCAGTAGAGTTTTTAATAATTTTCGACATTCTTGTTCAAATATTTCTAATTTGGAAGAACTTTCTATACTGATGCTAGAAGAATCAATTTCTGTCTGACTATACTTCCCATTTTCTGTTAAATTTTGTTGGATTTCCTTAGAAGATTCTATTGTCTGCAATTGATCCTTTCGAGCAAATATAACGGACTCTCTCGCCTTAGAAAGATCGTGCATCTCACAGGGTAATCCCAATGGTATTATTTCATCAAACCCACAATCACTGAGAACTTTTTGCCACAGTGGTATATTCAGTAAACAACCAACTTCTAATCGGTTTTCAGGATCTTCAAACAACCAAAATCCTTGCAGCAATCCTCCAAAGTATAAAAGAACATCTATTGGTTGAGTAAACTCTAGTAATGCCAATAACCCCCCTGTATTTAATAGTGAGTTATTGTTCTTTAAGGTTTGATGAATTAATTTTGTGTTATGGAGTACATTATTCGCAATTACTACATCAAAACTTTCAGCTTTTATTCCCTGAGCATCAAGAGATTTTTCTATGTCAAAGATTTCATATTTTACCCAAGGATACTGCTTAAATTTAGTCTCGCCATAACGTGTAAAAGTGCTAGAAATATCAGTAAACCAGAATTCTATTTTCTCTCCATGAGGAGCTAACTTTTCTAGTAATATTCCTGTCACACCCCCTGTTCCTGCTCCAATTTCCAATATCCGAATAGGTTCTGCCCTATTTTCTAACAAACGTTGTTCTACTTCCCAACAAACCCCATCTGCTAGCAATTCATTAAAGTAGTCAGCCACACGATGTCCTAGAAATAGTCCAGCAAATAGCTCCATATCCCCATCAGTAAAGACTACCTCATTAACATCAACTTCACCACGTAGAATTAATGGATATTTATCTAAGCATCTTTTTACTACCGTTAACCAGGGTGAATGAGCGGGATATTTTTCTGAAAAATACTTATGAAAGGCAGCAACGTCAGACGCAACATCTTTTATAGCAAAACTCTGACACCTTGCTAATGTCCACACTCTACCTTTTTCGATTTGGACAATACCACGCTTCTGCAAAATTTGCAACAAAGCATTTAAAAGTCTCTGGTAACGTGAAGAGATTTTAAGCTGGGATATCAACTCAGACTCTAGATAAAATTCACCCTCTCTGAGGAATACTCCCATATCTTGAAAAACACGCAAAAGCCAACGTGCTGCAAAGGCTTCTAGCTCATATTCTGGAGCCATTAAATCACATAGCTCTAATGTCGCTAATTGGTGTAGGGCTACTTTTTCTGTGAGCTTTTTGTTTAAAACTGAGGATTGATGCCACTTTGAGTTTGTCAAGCTTGAGATGGCTTCGTGGTATTTTAATAACCCATCTATTTCTTGGATTCCTGGTTTAACTATTGCCCACTGCTCCACAAATTCTAGTAAGTCTTTTGCCAATACTTGCCAATTTGCTACAGTAGTCCCTACTAAAAACTCACGAACTTCGAGTAGCTCAGTCGAATAGTTAGCTTCTGTTAAGATTGCAGCTACCAATTCACCTTGACTTTCTAACACTAAATGTGCTGTTGGATCTTGTTTTAATAAAACTTCAAACCAGGATTCGCTCCCAGGTTGATTAATTGTGGCACAGTTTAACAGATTAGGTATATCCTTGACAGTTGCATACCGGATCTGATATTCACGCTTCTCAAAATGATTGACTGTGATGCGAGTCAATGGCAACATTTTTGGATACTTGCGAAATGCTGCTTTCTTGGAGAATAAACCTACCTCTGCTGCGGCCATCAAGAACACATCTGCTTCTACTAAATGTTGCATTGAGAAAGCATGATAGGCATCAAAATGTAGAGATTCACTTTCATCAATATATTTTTGGACTACTGCTGGTGTTAAACTGTGTACTTCTAAGAGTAATAGTCCATGTCTAGTTATTACTGATGACCATCTTTCTAGATGTTCTACTAAACTTTGTACTGCTACATGAGGTGGTATAAGTTTTCCTGCTGGATCTACATCTACTACTTGATAATCTAGTTCAGACCGGACTTCAGATTTTTCTGTGTCTTTGGGAGCTATAAATGGTCTGTCATGGTCTAGGAACGAACGAATATGTAATACTTTTTCTGCCTCTATTCCTTCTACATTAAATTTCTCTAATAATTTTTCTGGTGCTCCTATATCTCCTGGAATCATTAGATGAGGAATCTCTCCTAAATTTTTATCTGTAACATCTAATGCTTCTTGGTTGTAGTCCGCTCCTACCATCACAATCGGATACTCTGTTAATACTTTTCCTCTAGCGGAGAATTCTTTGATGATTTTATATACTCGTTTCAGTAGCGTTCCATCCCCACAACCCATATCTACTATATAACTTGGTTGTTCTTCTATTGGCTGTTGGTTAAATATAGATATGATTATCTTATCTGTGTCGGCAAAAAACTTTTCGTGTTGAAAACCACTTGCTACTACATTTAATACTCTATTTACGTGTCTTTCGTTTTCAGTTTGATCTCTTTGAAATACTTTCTGAGGATTTCCGAATAGCAATTCTTTCATCTGTAATAACATAGGAGCATAAGATGCTGTTGTTCCTAAGTTTAAGCATCTATCACTCATAAATCTACCTATATCTGTTAAATATAGCCCTTCTGTTTTTTCTTCTGCCCATCCTAAATTGATGAATAATTTGGATAGTTCTTGTTTAAGTGAATTTGTTAATGTGTTGAATAATTTCTTTGATTCATCCAGTAAATTTTGTTTCTTAAGTTCTAGTAACAGAGGAATGACTAATACTCCATCCAATAAATCAGTAAGTAAGGAGTTTTCTGTATCCCATCTGCGAGATGAACATTGAATCCAATTGCTAATTTCTGCTTCTACTTCTCCTTTTAAATATGACTCAAATGGATATTTATATAAGCTCATCAGCGCTCTAGGGATAATTTGATGTTGTTGACTTTGTTCTGTTAATGTGTATGCTTCTGATTCAGAGCGATACAGGAATGATAGTGACTCTAACAGTCGTAGAGCTACCATTAGATGTCCACTATTTGCTCCTAATTCCTCTACTATTTCTTCTAATTTCAGTGATTTTTTCTGTGCTAGTAACTCGAACACTCCTGCTTCTGAACAAGTACAAATCACTGGTACAGCTACAAACCCATGAGCATAACGATTTATCTTATCTAGCATTAATTTATCCTATTTTTATGGGAATACATATTTTTATGGGAATACATAATAAACATATTTAACTACTTTGTAGTGACATTTAAAATTTTTTCTCTAGAAGTAGTAATAGTTAATAGTTAAATTTCTATGGCATCGCAATTTACTCTAGGTAGGAATTCTTTCCATTGAGATGCATATACGAACATATTACCTAATAGGAAGAAAATAATCTGCAACTTTAGATAGTGGAATAAAACCTTTTATCTGAAGTGCTAGTCCTAATTTTTGGCTTTAATGCAATAGACATAATAGTTTTTTTATTATTTGGGTAACATTTACTACTTACTAGTAATAATACAGCAAATAATTATTTGCTGTATTATTGCTATTTTGTTATTTATTAATGGAAATCAACTAATACAAATATTGATTATTCTTATAAATTTTAGGATCTGATTCCTAATCTTTATCAACTTAACTTTAGAATGGAATAATTAGCTTCAATATTATCCAGCTTCTTTATCTTGTTGTATAGACATTAATTTTGAATCGTTAATAATACTCAAAATATCCCAAGCTACCCTTGACCAACTGTAATGTAATTCGGCTAATTCACGTCCTGTTCTTCCCATGGCTTCACTTTTCTTTGGTTTAGACAATAAGTAATCTATCTGATCTGCAAACGCATCCGGATTTTCATAATCTGTGATTACAATACCATTTTTCCCAGGAACAATTACTTCAGGGTTCCCTCCCCTAGCAGTAGTAATAATAGATAGTCCAGTTGCCATAGCCTCGTAATGCACCCTAGCTAGAGGTTCTTCCCATTGAGAAGCACATACAAATATATCGCCTAATAAGAAATAATCTGCTACTTCAGATGGTGGAATAAAACCTGTCATCTGAACTGCTGGTCCCAATTTTTCAGCCTTTACTTTAATGTCACGGACATAATCGTTTTCTTTGTTATTTCCGTACCATTTACTGCCTACTAGCAATAATACAGCAGATGGGTGTTTTTCGATTACTTTGGCGATCGCAGATATTAATAGATGTGGTCCTTTTTTATCTGTTAACCTACCCACACAGAGAACAACTTGTTTATCTTCTAAACCATGAGCAGCTAACATTTCTTTTCGTTTTTCTTTTGCCCCTTCTGTCCACTTAGGCTGAAACCGCTTGAGGTCTACTCCAGCATATACAGGTTGTAGCTTATCTTGATATTCTGGGAATAACTTGGCTATCCCATCAGCAATAAATTTACTGACTGTCACTACTTTTTCTACCCTTTCCAAACAGATAATTGCCTCTTGTGGGTCAATTTTCTTATCATGGAACATTTCGTTGTGCATACTAAGTAGAAAACGACTATTTGGGGCGGCTTTGGCAACCAAGGATAAATACTTAGGACGATTGTAAATTATGACCCAATCAAATTCTTGTCCTTCTAGAAATTTAGTTACAGCTTGATAGTATTCTTCTGAAGTTTCTGCCATAGCACGCTCGTAGCGAATATTGTCTCTAATTTCACGATCTGGCAAGTCTGGGTCTGCTACTGAGAATACTGTAATTTCATGGTCTCGCTTTAGGTAAGGCAGGATACCATCTATGTATGTCTGAATAGCTCCACCTCGGATACAAGGCACTGGCAATTTTTCTGTGCAGACTAATAGTATCTTCACGTTATCAATTTTAACTCAGTAATTCTTCTAGGAGTATAAAGTATTATGAGACATCTTGTCACGAAGTTTCAAAAAATTTTTCTAATATTAGATATTCAAATAATGTATCTTGATTATCAAAACAAGACCTATGGTTTATCGGCTTGTGAATCATTACAAAAAGTCTAGACGTTTCTTTGTATTTTATGTTTTCCTTTTATTATTTTTTGCCTACAAGGCTCGTTTTCTCAGTTGCTAACCACTAAAAAAATAATCAAGCCATCCCTATCAGGCAACGGCTTGATATTTTATCATTTTCTTATTTTCAGTTACTTAGTCTAACAATCCTTTGCTACTGCTGCTCTTTTTCCTAACTATTACAATTATAGGTTGTGCATCCTCTGGGGTCTGGCCTTCTTCCTTAAGGTTTTCCATAAGTCTGGCTACTCTTTTGAAGATCTTACCTTCACCACGACGCAAATCACGAATATCTTCACTTTTCGTGCCACTCATCTCCATAATAATGGTGTTGGCTTGTTGCTTAATTTTTTTTTCACCAGAGTCTGTTGACATGATCATTATTTTTTTCTCCTTAATTTGTACTTTACCCAACTCCTTTCCTACTTGTCGAAGGGAAAGAGTCATATAGAGATTACTCAGTCAGTATACATTGCCACGCCAGCAATATTTTCACTAAAACATCTAAGTCTTCACTATTGAGTGAAGACTTGATGAAATTATCATTTACTTAGTCTAAAAGTCCTTTCTTATTTCTTTTTTTCTTAGTTATTACTATTATAGGTTGTACATTCTCACTCGCTTCACCTTGTTGCTGGAGCGTTTGTATTGTTCTAGCTATTCTCTTGAATATCTTGCCCTCACCATTACGCAAATCACGGATATCGTCACTTTTAGCTCCACTGAACTCTAGAATAATGGTGTTTGCTTCTTGCTTCATTTTTTTTTCAGAGGAATCTGATGTCATTACCATTTTTTTTCGTTCTCCTTAATTTTTACTATTTTTATTGCTGTCCTTTAGAGAGATTTTACCATAGGCTGTGCCTATATTTGACTCTTACAGTCAGTCCACAGTCAGTCGGTAATTCTACTACAGCTCGTCATAGACACTACTAGCCAAAATCCTAGCCTATTTGAACAAAAAACATTTGGTTGTATGTGTTGTATCATCTCTGGATAATAAGTCATAAAAAAGTTTTTGCTTATAGTATTGCTAGAGCAAATGAAATATCTATCTTATTGCTAGAGCAATACTACGAGAGCTTCTAATTATAACTATATCAACCGGACATGATATTAATTTCAAAGTATGGAGTATGTTCACTAACCATTCCTATTTTTTCGGTCTACCTATTTTTCTTAGCCGTTACTTTTTTTTGAATAAAACCTTAATTTTGGAGTTTATGTTGACCTACTGGGGGGGGGTTGGTAAGTGAACACCTTGATCATACAAGAAGATTTATTGGTCTTAATACAGACGCTCCTTCAACAGATAGCGCGGGTATTAGACCAATATCATAATAAAGTTTTAATTATTTATTCAAACAACTTAACACCAAGACCCATCATGCCCATTCCTCCCACTTTGCCATAGGACTTGCTATAATTTTTGGCAAGATCTTTAATCCAGCCATTTTTCTTCTTACGGTTGGATTTTTCGTGACGATCGCGATACTCTTTACTAGCTTTGTCATATTTTTTGGCCATTGAAAATATCATTTTTTCCGCAGGCTTCAAAGCTCTTGACTGTTTTTTCTTTTTCTTTTTCCGCTTGCCAGCAGACTTTCCATAGAGAGTTTCTGGTGTACCACCAAAATCCTCATCACTCTGCAAAACAGTAACGCTTTTGATTTTTTCTGTGGACATTTTTTCTCCTTATTTTTTGTATGATCGATGCTTCTATACTTATCATCATAGCAGATAATTATTGAAAAAAATTAGATTTTTTTTGATCTTCTATTGGTGTTTTTAGATAGGTAGTCTCCTAATAGTCAGTAATTAGGCTTTTTAGTGGAGGAAGATCAAAATAACCCATCATTTACAAAATATTCAAAACCTTATCCATCAATATTTTGGCCTTTTTATTTTGCTTGGTGGCACATTGACCTCTGCCAGAATATTTACTACAAACATTTGAGTTCTTAGCCCACCGAAAGTCTTGAGGTAGAATCATTAGGCATATCCAGAAAAGAGGGAGTAGCTAGGCAGGCAGATACCAGGTAAGATGCCTACTCCACCTGATACACATCTTGTCCACCATACTTGTACCTTACTTAGATGAAATCTGCTGTAATTTTCTCTATCTCCTGAGTTCTGAGTTATGACTCCTTTACCAAAAACCCCTACCCCCTCCAAAGATCCCAAATGGGTTCTATATAGCAATTACCAAAGTTATGAGGTACAGTTGTTTTTTTCTGTTCTGTTCCCTGTTCCCTGTTCCCTGTTCCCTCAAACCTAAAATTTTGTACCTCACGCTTTTTGGGAATTGCCATAGAAATATTTTATAGGAGCAAATTATCTTTATAATGTCACAAAATCTCTTGGCCTTTTTTGCCGATTAAAAGGTATATAAAAACAATTATCATATAGTTTTATATTCACAATAACTACAATAAATAGTGATATTTATATTTTAATTATTTGGGTATTATTATAGTATTATTCAAGCATTTCAAGAAGGTAAAATTACAGATATATCTAACAATACCTAACTAAAAAACTGGTCTATGAAAAAGAAGTAATTCAAACTCAATTAACTCAAGAGAATGTATTAGGTATTGATCCTGGTTCAAATAATTGGTTCACCTGTGTATCGAATGGTTGAAAATTCAACACTATTTATAGTACAGTCCTCAAAAGCAATAGAATTATTACCACTTATATTTTTCAGATACTACTCAAATGCACGCAGAAAAGCTACCACCCCAGACATTTCGTCGAGTTCGTCCACCATATCGGGCAGTTAAACAAGGGCCAGTTAAAGTACGTCGGCGGGTTAAAACCAAAAATATTAAAGTAATATTATCACAGTTAAAATATAAAAATATATTTATTCTAGTTGCTGTATTAATGACAGTAAGCTGGGTTATCACTCTACCTTTTAGGGGTCGCCCAGTCTCAGAAACACCTCTAACTACTCCTGAATCTTCTGTATCACCAACCCTCGTACCACCCTACGTACCCCCAGTTCCTAAACAAACTCCAGAAGATTTAGGATTTGCCTACAATATTCGTAGACAACCATATCAACGTTATAGCCCACAGTTACAAGAAATAGTTGATGAATTGGTTAATATTGCTGAAGAAAAAGGGCTACCAACAGAATCCTTATCTATTAGTTTAATAGATGTTAGTAGCCAAGATATTCACACATTTGCTGGATATCAAAGTCAAGTTTTGAGATATCCTGCTAGTGTATCTAAGTTATTTTGGATGGCGGCATTTTATGGGGCAGTTGAACAAGGTTTAATTGATGATGAATCTAAGTTTCATCAAGATTTAAGATTAATGATGCAGAAGTCTCATAATGATTCTGCTAGTAAAATTTTGGATGGAATTACTGATACTAAATCAGGGGTTAAATTGGCAGGAGAAAAATTAAATACTTGGTTAGAAAAAAGAAAATCAGTCAATGAATTTTTTCAAAAAGCAGGTTATCAACGTTTAATAGTTAGTACAAAAAATTATCCTAGATATTCTCCTAGTCAAACAAGTCCGGTAGGTCGCGATCGGCAACTACGCAAGGAAGATGGTAAGTTTCTGCGAAATTTAATTTCAACTGACCATGCTACCAGACTAATGTATGAAATATATACCAGACAGGCAGTTTCACGCAAGTATAGTACGAGAATGGCTTATTTGTTAACTAGAGATTTAAGACCGGAAGCATGGCAAAACGATCCTTACAATGGAGTCAAAGGTTTTCTTGGTGAGTCTCTACCTGCCAATATTTATTTTGGTTCTAAAGTTGGTTTCACTACTAAACATCGTATGGATGTGGCATTTGTCAGAACTTTGGATGATAAAGCTATTTATATTTTGGCAATTTTTGCAGAAGATGCTGCTTACGCTCAAGATGAGGAGATATTTCCTAAACTTTCTCGTCATGTTTACGATCGCATGATGACAATGGGGAGTCAATAGGAACGAAGTCAGAAGTTTGCCTATACCGATACTCCTGCATAGCAATGGTAGATGGGGATGAACTACTGCAAGGGAGCCAGATGCTCCCACTGTTTCCTTGGCCAAAATAATTACAATGCACTACCACCGTCTATACTCTAAGATTGAAACTGACTTAACAACCAAGTGTAAACTTGAGTTTGATTTGTTTGACGAGTGCGTTTTAGTGCTTCTTCTAACAAAGAAATTGCTAACCCAGGCAAAACTTGAGACTGGTTAATTCTTTTACTACCACCATCAGCAACAGCAAAGGCAATAATTTCTACATTCTGTACATCAACTATCCAATATTCAGCAACATTCATTGCTTCATACAACAAACGTTTTTCTCCTTTATCATCAGCAAGGGAAGTATTGGCAACTTCTATAACTAGATTTGGTGGAGGATAAATATCTAGGTCAATAATAGAAGTTCCCCAAGGAATGACATCAGCATTTTCGCCAATGTAATAAGAAATATCGGGTTGAGTTGCTTGATATCCTGTTTTGCGGTAGGTGCAGTTATCTTTGCCATTCAGAATGATGTTTTTGGTAGTGGTAAAGAGAGTAATTGCTGCAATGAGAAGTAGATGGTCGTTAGCATGGTCGTTTCCTAATGGTGACATTTCGATTCTGAGTTTTCCTTTATGATAGTAAATTTTTGCTTTTTCATAACTTGGGTCTTCAATAGCTTGGATATATTCTTGCCAGGTTGCTGTTATCCAAGTGTCTGTGGGTAGTTGTGTTTGGGTTGTCTTCATTGGTTTGCAGGAAAAGTTGAAAAGGTGTATTTTTTATTCTAGCAAAAACTGGCGTTGGCGGAGCCTAGCGGCAGCTATATCGCCACTTAGATCAAATCCGTTTTGTATAGTTGGGAGCAGGGGAGATTGAAGTAATTATAGAATTATAAACACATACTATTATATAAGCTGATTCTATATTAATACTCTTGAGGAGGAAACTGCCATTTGCACCTACGCATTAATCGCTCAAATTACTAAAATAAATTTAGAATTATCTCTAGACTAATTAGAAATTTTGTCTAGCATTTTGAAATATTCTCTAATTACTGGCGATACTGTAAATAATGTCAATTCGTCTTGTGTAATTTTTTCAATTAATGAGCGTCTTCCTAATGATTGAATTGTCTGAAATAAGTCGGGTGGTGATAGTGGTAATTTTTCTAAAATTTCTGTAACTGTTACAGGTTTATCTATCTGACTTAATTGGGATATTAGTTGTTTTTCCAATAATGATAATCTTTGAAAATGTTTATTTAATTTGGTAATAATTTCATCGCCCAAGAATAGGCTATTGTATGCTAAATAGTCTCTGACTTTGCCATTGAATATTTCTTGAATCATTCGGCATACTGTTTTTAAATAGTAAGGGTTGCCTCGATAGGTATTAATTAGTTCTTGCCAGCTTTCTTCATCGGATAAATTTTGTGCTTGAAAAATTTCTCTTGCTGTTTCCCCAATGCCATTTAATGACATTATTCTCACGGGAGTTTTCAAATCTGTTAAGTTGATTATTTCTAATGGTGATTCCCAACTATTGAATATTAAACAGCTTTGATGAGGGAGTTCGCCGATATTTTGAAAAAATTCACTGTAGTTTTGAAATTGATTTTGATAATTTCCCGAAAATTTTTTTTCTGCTAAGATTGCCTGTAGGTTATCTAAAATGATTAAACACCGATAATTGTGCAAATATTCATAAAATATTGACAATAATATTTCTAGGTCTAAATCTAAGAGTGAATTTTTTTCTGTTGTTTCGGATAAGGAGAAGTTAATATAAATTTGATTTGATAATGATAAGACTAATTGGGCGACTAATGTTGATAAAGTGGGAGCATGATATAGATTTTTCCAAATGATATAGTCGAAATTATCTTGTATTTTTTCTAGGAGATGTCGTGATAATGTGGTTTTGCCGATACCACTTATTCCTAATATTCCAATTAACCGACTGTTTTCTTGTAATATCCAATTTTCTAGGGTTGATATTTCTTTAATTCGACCGTAAATTTTCCCTATTTCGGGAGCTTCTCTAATATTTTTATTGGGTAAGGTTGTAACCCGATCTTCTGATTTTTTGTTTGCCGATCTGTTTCTCTTTTTGCCATTAGTTTCATTTTCTGAAGAGGTGAGGCGATCGCTACATAAACTTAAATTATTAGTAACTCCTAAATTAGCAAAATTAGAGACTGTTGAATGAATAGAAAATTGTAATCTTTCTAGAGCGGAACAAAAATTTGATTTATTGATATTTTCCCCAGATAAACTTGATAAGATTTTCCATAAATCTGAAGCAGTATCTCGAATATAACCTTCACTACAGGGAATTTTTTCTGCTATATCGGCATACTTTTTTCCATGCCAAACTCCTTCAATGATAGTTTTTTGTAGGTCATCCAAGTGTTTTCCCGTATGATTAAAAACCAGGCGATCGGCAAGTTTTAAAACATCTTGAATATCCATACTTTTAATAATTAATAGTTAATAATTACCTCTCCTTAAAAATAAGAGGATTAGAAGCTGTTTGAGAAGTGCTGCATGACACCGATGAATCCTAAAAACCTAACCCCCCTGCCCCCCTTCCCTGCAAGGGAATGGGGGATTCAAAGCCTCTCTCCTCGTAGGAGAGAGGTTTGGAGAGAGGTTTTTATGAGTTGACAAACAGTTTTTTAACTAACAAGGTTTTTTTCCTTTTGTACTATTCACAGGATAAAATTGAAACCTTAACTTTTTACCAAAACTTTAATATGACATTTTCTGACTTTTTCAGACATTAAATTCAGGACATTTCCCGACTGACAAAATATTAATGGTCAAAATAATATAAATGTTAGTAGTTAAAACCAATTTTTTAGCTTTATTCAGAGGAGATAGGTAATTTTTGTCCAGCAGCAACTTGTTCTATGGATAGAGTTAATGAGGAAGCCTCAAATTTGGGCATTCGTGATGCAGTAGGTGCAGAGGAGAGTCATTCTCAACCCCCTTGTACTGGTTTACCATAATTAGCAAATATTTTATTCAACGTCAAAACATTTAGGACTGAGTTTTCTCAGAGATTTTAGTATTAGTAAATAATTCTATCAACTCGCCTTTCCCTAACGGTTAATATCTATTAGGGAGTGGTGAGTTTTAGTCTTTATTTGTGAGTAGGAAATACCTCGAATGTAGGGACTTTATACAGAAAGTCTACAAGTGTTTACAAAAATTTCTATCTAATCTCTATTTATTTGTTAATTGAAGCTTTACCTGAAACCTCATTGACCTAACTATTATTGCTACAGTATATTCCATCCAATATATTTTTCTAAAATTACAATGCTCACCATAGTTTTGTAGGTTGGGTTGAATAACCACGAAACCCAACATTAATTTTTTGAATAGTTGCCTAATATTTTAATTCTTATCCTCAAACCCTGCTACTTCAGATAAAGTATAAAGAGGTCTACCTTTTACTTCTTCATAAATCCGTCCGATATATTCTCCTAATATTCCAATACTTACCAATTGTACGGCTCCTAAAAAGAAGATTGCCATCATAATTGTTGCCAAACCAGTTAATGGTGAATCTGGATAAAAAATCCGCCAATATAAAACTAAACAAGCCATCAATAAAGCTACGCAAGCAGCAAATAATCCTACATAAGTAGACAGTCGTAAAGGTACTTTAGAAAAAGATACTAAACCATTAATTGCTAAGGCTAAAGATTTGGCAAAAGTATATTGAATATCTCCAGCAAAACGAGGTTCTCTTTCAAATTTTATTGCTGTTTGTCGAAAACCAACCCATGCTCTTAAACCCCGAATATAACGATTAGTTTCTGGCATTTTATTTAACACATCTACCACACATCTATCCATCAAACAAAAATCACCAGTATCAATAGGAATTTCCACATCTGCTAAACGTTTTAAAATCCGATAATAAATAAAAGCAGGTAATCTTTTTAACCAACTTTCTTGATGTCTTTTTGTGCGTTGAGCATAGACAACTTGATAACCTTGTCGCCACTTTTCTATTAAGTCAGGAATTAATTCTGGCGGATCTTGTAAATCTCCATCTAAGACTACAATAACTTCCCCTCTAGCAAAATTTAAACCAGCAGTAACAGCAACTTGATGTCCGAAGTTACGAGCAAAACTTAAATAACAAATTCGAGAGTCTTGTTGATGCAATTCTCGGAGAATTTGGAGAGAGCGATCGCGACTGCCATCATTAATCAAAATTAATTCTACATCTCCATCTATTCTATTCATTATTGAGCTGATGCGTCGATATAATTCTGGGAGATTTTTCTCTTCATTATAAATAGGAATTACTAAAGAATATTTCATAAAAGGAAAAAGTAAGAAGGAAAAAAGAAGAAGGTAGAAGGAAAAAAGAAGAAGGAAGAAAAAATCATCCTCTACTTCTGTCTCAATCTCCAAAAAACGCATACAGCGAATTTCCGAAGAGCTTGAAGTTCAGCTATTATACCGTTTCACGGAAGTAAAAATCAAAAGTAAAATTTTGTAGGATCAAAACTTTGATCCCACAGTAATTTCAAGAAACTTTTTCACATATATAGTTTCAAACTATCTGTAACATTCTTTTTTCAAATTGGTATAACAGGCAAGATGCCTTACAAAGGTTTTATCATTAATATTTTTGCAAAAAATTATGATAAGATAAGTAAGAAAAAAAAGGTAAATTTTTATCTTAAGATTCAATTTTTTTTTATAAGGGGAACCATCTTACTCCCGTTGTAAATATTTATATTATTTTAAAAAAGCCTATGATATCAAATAATTTATGGAAAACTAATCAACAATTAGCAAAAGCTTGTCTATTTCATCCTTTTGTGCAAGGAATTGCTGACGGTACGTTGCCTCAGAAAAGTTTTGCCTATTATGTGGGGCAAGATGCTTTTTTCCTGAGAGCATTTGCCCGTGCTTACAGTATAGCTGCTGCTAAATCTCCTGATTGGAAAACATTTGAATTGTTTCATACTCTCGCAGATGGAGTAAAAGAAGAATTAGAATTGCATCAAAGCTATGCTACTAAATGGGAAGTAAATTTAGAAAATGTTACCCCGGGATTTTCTACACGGCGTTATACAGATTTTTTATTAGCGACTGCTTGGAGTAATAATATTGGCGCGATCGCTACAGCAATGACTCCTTGTATGCGACTTTATGCTTTCTTGGGACAACAGTTAGCTACACCGGAAATTCCAGAACATCAATATTCTGATTGGATTCGTACTTACAGCAGTCAGGAATTTGAAGATTTAGCGCAAAAGTTAGAAAAAGTGACAGACAGTTACGCAGACAATATTCCTGAAGCAGAATCAATTTACGGTTATGCTATGCTCTGCGAACGATATTTTTTTGAAGCAGCTTGGGAAATCAGAATTTAGAATTCATAATTTATAAGTTACAGCGGTTTTCATTTCGGTGGACTACAGTAAGCACTAACCATTATTAGTCAGTATATTGTTTTGGTTGTAACGTGAGATCGTCAATCTGAAAAGCACTGTAAATTAACTGTGAC
Source organism: Dapis purpurea BLCC-M126 (assembly GCF_050015975.1). Lineage (NCBI taxonomy): Bacteria > Bacillati > Cyanobacteriota > Cyanophyceae > Oscillatoriales > Microcoleaceae > Dapis > Dapis purpurea. Next base: position 31,507 of record NZ_JBNHER010000245.1, read on the forward strand.
TATATTTGAGAGTGCCTATACTTCCCACACTCCTCCTCTCCCCTACTCCCCCGCTCTCCTACTTCTTGAAAAAGCTTTTTCAGCTTCAATTATCAATTATCCATTATCCATTATCCATTAACGTCCTAACTTATTTGGAATACCTTCACAACCACCTGGTATAGTTTTTCTACTTTTTTCCCCACACCAAGCACAACAATAATAACGTTGTTCATTAGATAAACGCTTGACTCCTGTAAAGTCAACATTTTCTACCACTGCACCAGTGCAAGCACCAGTCTGATAATTGGGGATATGAGTTCGACTGCGAGGAGTAGCATTTTCAGGAGTGCCATAAAAAAACTTTGTTCCTCTTAAATCAGCACCTACCAGACTTGCCTCATATAAAATAGTACGAGAAAAATTAGCCTTTACCAAATCACAACCGTCAAGATTAGCTCTTACTAGATTAGCATCACTTAACTCTGTCCACCGCAAATCGGTTTTTGTCAAGTCAGCTCCAGCTAACATCACTCCTAAATCAATCACACGCACCCCATTTTCCCTATCCTCCGCATAACCACCATTACCATCGAAAATAGGCCGATTTAGTAACCGATCGCGCATAATTGGGGTCACCAGTTTAGACTGAGATAAAAATCTGAGAATTTTTGCTTTCCCTTCTCCATCTACACTTTTAATAATAGCTGCTGTACGACCTTCAGCGATCGCTCGTTCCTGTGGCCAATCTTCCAAGAAACCTTTTTCATCCATTGCTAGATCGGAAACTCCTTGAAAGTAAGCATCAATAGTTTGTTGTTGAGTAATGCGGTTTTGCTGAATTGTCAAATCTTTAGAAATAACGTATTGTCGCCAAGCTACATATACAGCGATAATTGCAATTAAAATTTGACCCAACGCACCGATAAGTTCGCCCACCGCTCCAATAGCATCCCAGTTAATCTGGATATTCCGACTACCAGGTTCTTGGTTTGCCCCACTTAACATCAGCAAACCGACAATAGCTGCCAAGATACCAAAGCAAGCAATTATGAGGTTACGCCAAACTGGAGGAATCAAAGTTTTCCAGACTTTACCCCAACTAGGCCAAATCATCCGGACTGAAGCTATCATCGCTACAACCGCACTTGTATAACCAAGCAGTACATTATCCATAGCTAACCCTAGAATCATCAATGCGATCGCTAACAAGGTGACAATGGATGCAAATCTATTTCTTGGCCCTCTATCTTTTTGATTGTCTACTAAAGCATTGTGTGAGACAGAGGCGGGAAGCATTTGTTCTATTTCATTATCTATGAGGTTTAACTGCTCTATTGCTGTTTTTACAGGAGTAATTGCTTCCTGGGTACCATTTGGACTTTCTAATGTAGGGCTGGAATTAGGATTATTAGCTGGAGAGGAGTTAGAATCATTATTCATAGTATTTCTGATTTTTGCTTTTTTGAAATGTAATGCCATGGACTTGGGAACCAAGCAGAGAAAGGTTTTTGTGATATATGTAAGAATCTGCCATGATTATGGCAAGAAATTTAGAGCAATAATATGTAAGGCTAAGTTTGGCTAGAGATTAGGATTTATATCAATTAAATTGGGACGAAGGCTGTCCAGAAATAAAAGCCAGAAAATATTAGGTTAATCTAGAAGTAAGGCCAAATCAAATAATTTATTATACTCGACTAATTAATTTAGGAATTTTGGGCGTAGTAGTTACTTGGGCATAAATAGAGCACTCGCCATTGATGTTATGACATTCTCAAATGCCAAAACTTAGTTACAGCAAGAAGTTGACTTTTGACTTCTGACTTTAGCTATATATTGATAATACAATCAGGACTTATGCACGGAAACCCAGAAACATGGTTTTTCCTAGATGTCTATTCCTTTCAACAACTGGGTTTATTTACTGAATTCCTCATAATTTAAGGATAAGGTATAAAGATTTGAGGATTTATTTTTTTCTGTTGCTTTGTCAATCCCATTTTCTAATTAATTGATAGTCAGTCTAACTGTTCATGGACATAAACCTGATATTTTCTATTAAAATAGAGCAAGAGGTAGAAAAAATGCCTATAAAAAATAAAGATGTAGCGATTTTGGTAAATTAAAATTCTATGAATTCTGAAATTATAGTTAACAAGGAAAAACTGAAGACCCCACCCTTGGAAATACATTATTTGGGCGATCGCTCTTTACGTCAGTCAGCCAAGCGAGTTGCTAAAGTAGACGATGATATTAGACAACTGGTGCGAGAAATGCTCCAAACTATGTATACTGCTGATGGTATTGGTCTAGCTGCACCCCAGGTTGCTGTCCAAAAACAAGTGATTGTGATTGATTGTGAGCCAGATAATTCTGCCACCCCTCCTATAGTTTTGATTAATCCTACAATTAAAAGGTATGGCACTGATATTTGTCTTTTCCAAGAAGGATGTCTGAGTATTCCTGGGGTGTATTTGGATGTTAAACGTCCCTCAGTAATTGAAGTTGCCTACAAAGACGAAAATGGCCGTCCTCAAACTCTTCAGGCTAAAGAATTATTATCTAGGGCAATTCAGCATGAAATGGATCATCTTCAAGGAGTGCTTTTTGTAGACCGAGTAGAAAATAAATTGGCACTTAATGAAGAATTGGCCAAGCATAAGTTTTCTGCAAAAGCTGTTAAATCTGTTGCTTAAGTCTTTCAACATTAATATCTATTTAGGGGTTATCAACCGAGCCCCTAAATTTTTTATTTATCATAAAAAACAAAAAAAATCAATAAATTTGGACAAAAAATATGGTAGGAACTCCTAAATCAAGTTTGTTTTTGGGTGGGTCTTGTGTAGCAGCAATTGCAGCAGTTGGCTCTGTTTTTGAGTTATCTTCTGGGGAACCAGAATTAGGTAGTTTAGTAACAGGGGTAATTCTGAGTTTGAGTATACCTCTAGCAGCCTTACTTTTTTATTTAGCAATTCAAGACGCTAAAGCAAATCAGTAAAAATTAAACAATGAACAATGAACAATGAGCAATGAACAATTTTTAATTGATTGATTGCTCATTGCTCATTGATAATTATTTTGACTACTAACTATCTGAAAAAATGGCATTTTTGCGACAACTGTCAACAAGAAGGCTATGTGAGAAACAACTCATAAAGAAGTACCTATCTGAGACAGAAGAGGTAATGCTAGGACGCGATCCAACCTGTCAAATTTTCCTAGAGACGAAAATGTATAGGATGGTTTCTCGCCGTCATGCACTAATTCGTCTTCAGACTGAACAAACCGCAACTAATGGTTTGAGATGGGAGATTTGTGACCTAAATAGTGTCAATGGTACTTATATTAATGGACAAAGACTAGAAGAATGTCAAATTTTACAGGTGGGCGATCGTATTCGTCTGGGTTCTAATGGGCCAGAATTTATCTTCGATAATCTATCCAACCAAAAATCGACCCCATCAGTATCACCACCACCAGTAAACCTTAATCCACCTCCTATCAATTCTGTTGCCAATATTGAAGTTGAAGATACTGATTCAATAACTTTAACACAGTTATTTCCGATTGCCTCTACAGGAAAACAATTAGCTAAAAAAGCTTATCTTTATCCAGGTATTATCACTGTAATTTTTGTTGTTTTAATGTTTTTAACAGTGGGTAATGCAGGAGCTTTTAATGTACTTCTGGCAGCTTATATTGCTAGTGCAGCTTATTACTTCGTTTATCAACTTTGTGGCAAACAAAAACCTTGGTGGGTATTATTTGGAGTAGCTTTAATAACTGTTTTAATTTTATTAAGTCCAATTCTTACAGTTTTTATTGGGATATTTCGTATTATATTTCCTGGGGATATATCAGTAAATCCTCAGCAAGTGGGTTTTTTCAATTTCCTAATCAGGATGTTTTTTGGAGCAGGATTAATGGAGGAATTGCTCAAAGCATTACCTGTATTTTTAGCATTATTAATAGGTCGTAATTTACATTCCCCTTGGCGCAATAAAATAGGTGTTTGGGAACCTTTAGATGGAATTTTATTAGGAACAGCTTCAGCATTAGGATTTACTTTATTAGAAACTCTTGGGCAATATGTTCCAAGTATTGTGGATAGTGCAAATTTACAATTAGGAGTAAATGCAAGCGAATTGGTAGGATTACAATTATTAATTCCGAGAATTTTAGGTTCTGTTGCCGGGCACATGGCCTATAGTGGTTATTTTGGTTATTTTATTGGATTAAGTGTGTTAAGACGTCGTAATAGTTGGTTGATTTTAGGAGTTGGTTATTTAACTGCATCTATTCTTCATGCTTTATGGAATGCTTCTGGAGTTTTAAATATATTTCTTTTGGCATTTGTGGGCGTAGTTTCTTATGCTTTTTTAGGAGCAGCTATTTTAAAAGCGAGAGTTCTTTCTCCGACAAGAAATGAAAATTTTGCGACTCAGGCTATCATTAATAAATGAAATTTTATTTGTTTTAGGGAGTAGGGATTCAACAATTAATTATTAATTATTACCCCTTCTTATAAAGAAGAGGATTGACCAAAAGGATTTTTTTTCTTTTCTTGGTCGATTGGATATGGCGCATTTCGGAGCGACTCTAGAAGAGCGGGCAACCTCGCCATCTCATCCTAAGGTCATGCTCCGCAAACGACCGCTTTTTATCCATAAATGGAGAGGCTTTATAACTTAATTTTTCGGTAAATCTCAAAAATCCTGCTATATATGATTGGGTATGGAAGTGTGAGAAGTCTTGGGAGGAAAGGAGGTGGTGGGAGAGGTTAAAAGTATGAATAATAATTACTGACCGACTAATAATTGTCAAAAACAGAATTCTGAATTCTAAATTATTACCTTATCTTGATTAATAATTTATTTACCAAGCTGGTGCTATAAGATCTGTAAAAAAAAATCATTCAAAATCTCATTACATTGGAAAGCAAGTTGATATTTTTGTAATTCATCTTTACTAAAATAAGCTAAATACTGACCTTCGTTAAGTTTAATTTGGGTTAAGTCTAAATCTATTTTTTTCCAGAAAATATAATGTTCTCGATCGTAGACAGTGTACTTTTGAAAGAAGTTGATATTTCCTAATTCAATTTCTATTTCCTCTCTTATTTCTCTGTGAATACATTCTTCTGGAGATTCACCTTTTTCAATAAACCCACCTAATAAATTCCAAGTATTAGGGAATGGAATAGAGTCTTTATTATCCCTCAGCACCAACAAAATTTGCTTATCGCTATTTAATAAAATAATTACAGAACCTTCTAGCTTGTTCATATTTTTCTCCTAATTATATCAAATCGGGATTTAATACTTAATTATATAGTTGGGGAGGATGGGGAGATTGAATATTGGAGTATAGATATAACTATAAATATATACTATATAACCGGATTCTATATTAGAATATTTTCATTTGGGATCTTAATAAATGGGATAAATATAGCGATCGTCTAATTCCTTCGTTTTGCTCTAAACCCTGATTAATTATTGACTAACTATCAGGAAAAATTTAACCAGCTTTTTACAAATTAAGTATTTTTCAGGCTTTAGTAAAAATTAAGTAGAGTGCAGATTCAGTCACAATACTCTTCTTTTTTTTTCAAGGAATTGTTAAGTTAAATCTAAATCAAAATTTAGAGAGTAAATTATCAAAGTTCACACCTGTACTAAGTTTAATCTTTATTGGGTTTCTAGGTTTCGGTTCACGCTCGCTAAAACGAACATCACGATAGTAAATTTTTGATGTCTAAGTCGCACTAACAATAGTAAAGTAGGAAAGAACAAACCCCTACAGAAAAGTAGCTATACTGATACCAATTCTCTTGTATAGAAACTATTTGATATCTTTTAGATTAATTTTCCTGTGTAGAATATTCGCTCTGAGCTGAGAAACTGTAAAAATCTTGAGTTGAATAAAAAATCATGTGTATAGCCGAACAAAGATACTTAAATATCACATTATCACAATTTTCGTGAGGATGCAACAAAAAATCCTTTGACGTGCGATTTTTTTAGGAGCTTCAGAGAATGAAAATGTTTGTGGCTTTGCACTCAAGAGCGATGGATGGGAAGATTGGATGAGGGAAAAACCAGTCTAGTATTTGTGGAAGGCTACACAAGATGAAAATATTTCTGGTACTGCAATTTAATCACGGTTCATTAATCGATAATTACCTCTGGTTAAAAGCGTAACGGAATTGAATACAAGGAAATATCCTAGCACTTTTTGATCTTGAAACCCACATTCCGCACGCCAAGTTGTAACATTAAAAGTAGTATGAGAACTGTAGTTTGGTAAGTATTTATACTATATTGTTCCTGCATTTAACCTTTCTGAGGAGTCAGACGAGCGGAAAATATTAAGCATAAATACTCAATTACTTACTCCTCTTGACCACTATAATTATCTCCTATTTTCCCCTCCTGGGAGGGGTTAGGGGTGGGTTGTTTCCTGTATCCTATTTTTGATACTACATTTTGTCGTGCAAAATGTAAGTTGAAATAGGAGGCTTTATACCTTTATTTTTCGCTAAAGATACCAAATGGCTTCTATAGATAGATTAGATAGACACTTTTACGCTAATAAAGTAAAAATCCTGAAAGATAAAAAGTTAAACTAGAACCAACTTAAGGCAAATAATTACAGCAGATTTCGGGCAAATCAGGTACAAGCTGAATAGTGAAAATATTGCAGTGCGGGCATCTTGCCCACTTATTGGTATACTTCATAACTTCGCAAACCGCTGTATTAGTGGTTATCTCCAGGATATTTTCTCTAGTTATCAACAACTAGATCGTTAATTATCCATCCACATTTATCAGTTAACTTATCACTTTCAATACTCAGATTTTCCAGAAGTAGATAAACAGGATTTTTACCAGCAAGAGAAAAAATAAAATCAGAAGCAACTCCAGGAAAATAATTCTTAGCAGTTGTATCAAGCAAATTACCTTCTTCATCTAATATCGAAAATCTAACAGATAAACCATTACATTCTTTATCAAGAAAATCTAACTTACCAGTAATTTTTACAGTAGAAGATAAATCTCCTAAATAGAGAAAATATTTAGATGTTTGTTTAGTAACATCGGCAGGATTTGTCATTAAATTATAAGCATCACCAGAAACTTGAGTAACTGCCGAATAATTATAAGTAATATAAGGAGATTGATTTAAACTCATCCAGTCTAACTGTCTACCTGGACGTTGAGGAACTTGTTTTTGCATTGCTGATAAAGTTTGTACGGCAGTCGCTATAGAAGTAGGACGAATTCTTTGATAAAAACTAACAGTTACTCCTCCGTCTAAAACAAATTCTTCTGGCAATTTTTGGAAGTCTTGACTAATAGGTAAATTTTGATAAAAAGCATCATAAACAAATTTGACTAAATCTTGTTGCCCTGGTTTTAATACTTGTTCATCAGTTAATAATACTTTCTGAAATGGATGAGCAATAACTACATATTGTGCTTCTAATAATTCTGGCAATGGGTAAGTATCACGGGTGTCAATATGTGGTTTACTTATTGCTCTTAAGTTCGACCAATTTTCAGGATTAATTATTCGGTTAGCGTTTCTAATAATATTGGCATTAAACTGATTTGAGGAAGCGGCTACATATACTAATTCTCGATTGGGTGCTAAGTTACCTAGATATTGAGTCAAACGCAAAACTTCATCATAGTCGGAACGAATTAATGGGGAAAAGTTACTGGCAAATATTGGGCGTAGGGGGTTATTGAATTTGCCGATAGGAGTTAAACCAAAGAGGAGATTAACAATTAAATATATTCCGGTAATGCTGAAAATGATTAATCTAGTTTTGCCTCGAAAAGTATGAATACTTATCCAGATAAATGAGGTTAATCCTAAAACTATTATCGGCGTAAAATGTAGAGAGTAATGAATATTGCCATAGCGCAGCAAAATCAACCATTCAGCTACAGAAAAGATTCCGAATAATAAGAGAAAAATAGTAGTAGATGCAATTAAAAATTTTCTCAGAGTTCCTAGAGAAAATCCTATGGCAACTAATAGTAAAGTTATTAACCCATAGAAACAGCCATAACGCCAGAATATGTCAGGTATCGATAAACTCCAAGCAGCATAAAGAGTGCGATAATTTTCTGTCAAAGAACTTTGGATAAAATCCCAGGCAAAAATTGATATGGTGAGGAAAGAAGTTAAGGAAATTAAGCTAATTTTTATGGCGCTTTCTAAAAGTCTTTCCCAAGAATTTTTGCCAGACTTGAAAGTAATCAAAAAATTAATCATAGTTTGGCAACTAACAGCAGCAAGAAAAGCTATAGCGCTATAAGCAAAATGTCGTCTTAAAACTATAGATATTCCCAAACAAAATCCAATAATAGGAATTTGCCACCAAGAAGTTAATCTAATATTTTTTAAGTAAAACAAAATCCCTAATAAAATAGGTAAAGTCGCTCCTATATCGGGGTATCCTCTTAAACTCGGACTCCAACTCATAGGTATTAATAGAGCGATCGCTACTGTTGACCAAAATACCCACCGAGAATGAACTGGAATTAGTTTTGTAGCTATTGCTCCTATCAATAAACTAAAGGGTAATAAATATATGAGATTAAGACTGAGGATATAAACAATTCTGTGGTTGCCAAAAGTATAGAGAAATGGAATTAATGGCAATGTAATTAGATAATTTTTCTGTTGAGATAAAGAACCAAAAATATCATCAATAGCTCTTTGGGTAGAGGCTCTAAATAAATTTGTTAAATTATTCGCAGCATTCTGATATCCCACAAAATCCCACCAATAAATTGTATGTTCATTAGATACATATATTGATGTTATGGCAATAATAATCAAAACTACAGTCAAGAAAAGAATTATATTAATCAGAAAGCTAGACTGTGGATTAAATTTAGTATTTAATGATTGCCCAAAATAGTCAATTTTCATATTTATGATGATTACTGAAAAAATATTTATACGAAACTGTATTTATATCAAAGATAGCAGACAAAATGTAAGTATTCAGCGGTTAATTATGAGCTATTAGGTTATGGCTTCATGAATCTAGACTAGTATTGATGGACTAATAAGACGATTTTACCCAATGCTCAACAAACATTTCATTCCACCAACATTTCATTTCTTTAATTTATCAAACTTCAAACATACTTATCTTAATGCTTTAGCCTACCTTTGTGAAAATAGCTATCAACTCAAAGACAAGATGTCAAATAATTTGCAAAATGAAAAAAATATATTCCCACTTTTTTCACTCAGGCATTTTCACTCAGAAAAAAGAGCAATAATCAATTTAATATAGCAATCAGGAATCAGATGTGGTAATTGAAGTGTTTCTTGAAAAAATAAAGTATAACAGTTATCTTATTCAGATATATACATTTTTTCCTTATTCTCTATTCTCTGTTCCCTAAAAATCTCCAATATCTCACAACTCATATAATATTGCTATAGAGAGATTCTCATATCAATATATATATAATATTTTTTACCTTCTGTCAGTTATTGCCTCTAAGTTTTCTTTTCTTAAATCAAGTTTTTCCTAAAATATAACACTTGTGTACCTTATCTATTTAATAAATCCTATAATAGTTTTCCCTAGTGACCTTTCTATTCTTTATTCTTACTTATTAAAATGAAATTGATTGGTAGTCAACCTTATGTTATAGTGAAAAAAAATCACCCCCAAAAACAAAAACTACTCCAAAAAATCCTAATCATAAATTAACATGAAAGCATTAATTCTCTCTGGTGGAAAAGGAACAAGGCTACGTCCTCTTACCTATACAGGAGCAAAGCAATTAGTACCAGTTGCGAATAAACCTATTTTATGGTATGGAATTGAGGGTATTGTTGCAGCAGGTATTACCGACATTGGAATTATTATTAGTCCAGAAACTGGAAAAGAAGTACAAGAATTAACAGGAAACGGGGAAAAATTCGGAGCTAAAATTACTTATATTCTTCAAGAAAAACCTGCAGGTTTAGCTCACGCTGTTAAAATTGCCCAACCATTTTTGGGAGATTCTCCTTTCATAATGTATCTAGGAGATAATATCATTGAAAGTCAGCTAGATCAATTTTTAGATACTTTTAAACAGGAAGACTTAGACGCTTTAATCCTATTAAGAAAGGTTCCCAATCCGACAGCGTTTGGTGTGGCAAAAGTAGATAAAAAAGGGCGAGTATTAGGATTGGTTGAAAAACCTAAAGTTCCACCGTCAGATTTAGCACTGGTAGGTATATATTTCTTTTCTAAAAAAATACATAATGCCATTGCTAATATCAAACCTTCAGCGAGAGGAGAATTAGAAATTACTGATGCTATTCAATATCTAATAGACCAACAAATTTCTCGGGCAGATCAGGAAATTTCTGTTGAAGCACGAACTTTAGAAGGTTGGTGGTTAGACACAGGTAAAAAAGATGATTTACTTAGTGCCAATCAAATTATTCTAGATACTCGTATAACTAATTCAGTAAATGGGCAAGTAGATTCCCAAAGTCAAATTATTGGACGAGTAAAAATTGGTGAAAATACAAAACTAATTAATTGTAGTGTTCGTGGCCCTGTAATTATAGGTGATAATTGTCACTTAGAAAATTGTTTTATCGGTCCTTATAGTAGTATTGCTGATAATGTGACTTTAATTGATGTTGACCTAGAACACAGTGTCATATTACAAGGAGCAAAAATTATTGAAATTCATCAACGTATTGTTGATAGTTTACTTGGTCGTCGCGCCCAACTAATTAATGCTCCACAACGTCCTAAAGCATTACGATTTATGATTGGAGATGATAGTCAAATAGAATTAACTTGATTAAGTCAAAAGTCAAAACTTAGCTTGTAGGGTGAATAACTGCAGGAATAGTTTTACCCTGATCAAACCTAGAAACCCAGTTTCTTAAAGAAAATGGGTTTCTAAGTTAAATAATGTCGTGAAATTACTGTACCGTCAAAGTTTTGAGCCTTAAAAATCTTACTTTTAACTTTTAAATTCCCTGAAACCCTATTACTAGGTATATAAATTTTCATTGCTTGAAGAGATTTTCTCTCTTGATACTGACACTATTTTACATCAGTTGGTATTCCTTAAATTTCCCAAAGGAGTTCATCTCCCTTATTTAAAATTTCAGTGTAAATTCCTTTTTGACTCTAAACTCCGTTAAGGGATAGACTCCAGAATTGATCTTTGTCCCGGTTAGATATTCATAATTTTAGTAACTATATCTCCATAGGGACATGAGTAGTTTGATTCAAATATGAAGGATGGATTTTAGTTGTTCGTGTTAAGCATTGCTAAACGAACCGTCTCACTATCAATCAACAGTACAAGATTATCATTAAATATAATATCATTTTTTTAATTTTCTACTTTAATAGATACTTTACCCAATTATTAATTATTAATAATTAATAATTAAATAATTCTGGTTTAAAGCCTCCCCTTTTAAGGGAAAAAAGCGGTCGTTTGCGGAGCAGTCCGTTAGGATGGGATGGCGAGGTTTCCCGCTCTTGCAGAGCCGCTACGCTAACGCCATATCCAATCGACCAAGAGAAAAGTGCTAGGATATTTCCTTATC
>NZ_JBNHER010000246.1:0-29670 GCF_050015975.1 Dapis purpurea BLCC-M126
GGGTTTTAACCAGAGGTAATTATCAATTATCCATTATCAATTATCAATTAATGAAGTTCTTTTTTTATGATAGGATGAGGAACTGAATTTTATCTATTGTTTAAAGCAAGGTATCTATGCTATATCACTTAGACTTTCGAGTACAATATCCTCCTACTATGAGCCAAGAAGAATTATTTACTATTTGGAGCGAAGAAGCAGATGCTGCAATGGGTGCTAAGGAAGCAGGAATTTTACTAAGCGTCTGGAAGTGTGTGGGAACTCGTAGAGTAATAGCTATTGTTGATGTGGAATCTCCCGATAAACTTGACCAAATAATTATGGACTTACCAATTGTGAAAAAATTGGGACAATATGTGAATATTGAGGTTACATCATTACGGCCTTATGAAGATTTTGCTACAGATTTGAAGGCGAGAAAAAACTAAGAGCCATCTAGAGCTAGAAATCTCAAGATTATAAGCAAACTGGCCACTCCAGAAATCATAAATTAATCAACTGCACCTGAGTAATTAATAGCGAACATTTTCTTGTTTCTCCAAGAGGTAGAAATTATGAATTTTCCTTTAATTATCTTGAGATGTGCCTTGCCAATAATTTTTGTAGTCCAAACTTGGCTAATACATCCTTTGCCCAGTTTTGCTCTAACCGTACAAGAAGTATCAAACCCAAGACAACATTATCATGGTTGGGTGACGGATATGGCTGAAATTCTCAGTCAAAGTACAGAAAATCAACTTAACCAAATGATTTCCGACTTAGAAGCCAAAAATGGCTCGGAAATTGCTGTTGTCACTGTGCCAGAAACTCAACCTGCAGCAACTCCCAAAGAATTTGCGACTAAGTTGTTTAATTATTGGGGAATTGGTAAAAAAGGTCAAAATAATGGTGTGCTGTTTTTAATTTCTGTAGGCGATCGCCGTGTGGAAATTGAAACTGGTAAGGGAATACAGCAAACTTTACCAAATGCCAAGATTAGTAATATTATCGACAGTAAAATTATCCCTGAATTTAAGTCAGGAAACTTTGAAAGTGGTGTAGTTGCAGGTACAAAAGAATTAGTAACATCTCTGAAAACAGAGAAATATAAGTCAGGTACAGTTTCTGACGCAGTTATCGTTACTTATATTCTCATAGTTATGGGTATCTTTGTGGGTATCTTCAAAATTTTGACCAAAACTAAGATGAGCACGAAAAGCATCTATAGTAGTCGTAGTAGCTCTGGAAGTGATAAACCTTCTATCTCTATCACCAAAAATGCTGACAATAGTTCCAGTAAAACTAGCAGCAGCACTGGCAGTGAAAAACCTGCCATCTCTATTACCAAAAATGCTGACAATAGTTCCACTAAAACTAGCAAGAGTTCTTACAAAAGTAATAGCAGTAGATCTAGTAGCAATAAAGGTAAGAGTGTAAGTAGTGGCAGTAGCGATCGTAGAACTACTAGTAGTAGATCGACTAACAGTAGTAGTAGCTCTTACAGTGATTATAGTAGCAGTAGCTCTGGAAGCTCTGATAGTGGAAGTTTTGGTGGTGGTAGCAGTGATGGTGGTGGCGGCGGTGGTGACTATTAATAACTAGGAGTTGCGCTCAAAAGTCTGATGGTGAAAGGAGGGAGTAGGGAGTAGGGACTAGGGAGTAGTGAAAACTCAACACAGACAGGGAGTTATACAGGAGGTACTCAGAAAAATTATCCTTTGCTCCAACCTCCCTAACTCTTACCCAAATACTAACTTTTTGAGTTTACTCTGGCTTAAAATCTCCTACTTTTTCCGGACTTGAAAATGCTCAAACCTTTATTTGCCCATGCGAGTGAGATTTCTTCAGCCAACCCTAACTATACTTTTAGTATGGCAAAATAATAGTCATTAAATTTTGAGACTGAAAATTACAGAAAGATAGCTAAAGTACATTAATACTTCAATTCAATAGATCGGGAAGAGGGAAAAAAAATAATAATTTCTCTTCCCTTTTCCTTATCCATTACCAATCATAATAAAGTTTTTCAGCATCAAACATAATTTCTTCATTTGGCAATCTAATCTTAGGCTTTTGTCGCGGATAAAGACTTTCTACTGCTGTTGTATCCTGTTCAATCACAGTAGCGGCTGCCTGCAAAAATGACTTTTGAAACAAAAATTTTAATAGCGGATTTTTGAAGTTTCCATATAACAAAATAAAAGTCTTTGTTATATTTTCAGTTTCTGGATAAACAACATGAGTTTGAGCCATACTGCCAACTGGAGAATCAGCAAATAACACTACATTTGAAGGAAAACAATATTCTAAAGTATTGTTCATAACTTGAGGCATTATTCCTAACGCGGGATTTTTTAAAATTTCTCCTAGAGTATTATTTGCTCTTATTATATGCTGTTCTACTTTGGCGTAATATCCATCAGTTTGGTATGACTTAACATCACATGAAGTAATTTGAAATAAATCCTTATGAGTACCATTTTGATGATTATAATCGTAGTTCACAAGCATAGTTCTCAAAAAATCTGCCTGAATACTCTTTTCTCCAGTTACTCCCAGAAATTCATATTCTTCAGTTACTCTGTGAATTAATTCAGGAATTGGCAGTCTTGGTTCATAGCCACCGTAAGTCCAAATACAATCATCTTTAACTATTAATTCTAAAGTTTGAGTAACTGGTTTAGTATCTAATTTACCATTTTTATATAATTTTCCTTCTACATCAAATTCTAGGGCATGAAAGGGACAATTTATTGTGTTTCTTTCTGCACAAATCCATCCTTCAGATAGAGGAGCTTGTAAATGGGGGCAGATATTATCGAGGGCAAAAACTTCCCCTTTTTTGTTTTGCCAAATAACGTAATCTTTCCCGTTTAAAGTAATTTTTTGTGGTTGATTAAAACCCAACATTGATTTATGAGCAATCAACCAAGGTGCGCCTGGTAAAATTGTTTCCATTTCTTTCTTTAAAATCAGATTTACTAAAAAAATGTTTTCGCCAAAGATAAATGTAGGGTTGTCTTTTTTCTGAACCCTAATACCCAATTAAAAAAAATGTAGTTACAGTAAAATCGTCTGTAAAACTATTAATATTTTTGCCCTTATTCTAACAACTAAGACTCTGCTAGTTTTGATTTGAGCTGATAGCTGATAGCTGATAGCTGAATGCTATATATTACTATTCAAATAATAATTCCTTAGCTTCAGCATAACCAGATTCTACTATTTGACAGGCCATTTGTTCGTAAGCACCAGGTTCATTTGGTATGGTAGTTGCCAAACCATCTACATAACGATTAAACATAGAAAAGGCTGCTGCAATTAAGACTGTATCGTGAATTTCTCTATCTGTTGCACCTAAATTTTTGGCTTGTTGAATATCATCCTCAGAAACTTGTTTACCATCAAGTTGCACTTTAGCTGCTATTTTTAGTAGTGCCTTGAGCTGATCTGTGATATCTGCACTCTCAAGATTTTGGTAAACCGTATCAACTACATTACTATTGTTTTTGAGCAGTTGTTTGGCGATCGCTCCATGAACACCTGCGCAAAAGTTGCATTCGTTCCGCTGGGATACATAAGCAGCTATTAGTTCCCGCTCTTCTAATGATAGGGGTGATTCTCCTCTCAATAAGGTCTCGCTAAATTCTAGCAGCAGTTTGCCTGTATCTGGTCGATATTTCATTAAACCCATGATGCCAGGGAAGTTAGATGGTATATCTATATGTGCCATTTGTTACTCCTAACTATTTTTTACTAACTAAATATTTAGTTAGTAATTACTATAAAGCCATTAAATTTGCTTTGTCAAGAGTTAACGAAGCAAATGTTAATATTAATTAGCTACGGGTCAAGGCCAAGTGTTGGCCATAGCTAAGAGTAGAAAGCTTGAACTAAAAAGGCCAAGCCAGTAAATTTGTTGGGAGTCTGTATAATTGTGAACCATCCAGCCAAAGAAAAATCATTGCCTAACAAAAAACGAAAATTACGCGATCGAGAAGCAACAAAAGCAGAAATTTTAGATGCGGCGGAAGAGGAATTTGCTAAGTCTGGTTTAGCTGGGGCGAGAATAGATGCGATCGCCGATCGTACAGGAGTAACGAAGGCCATGATTTACTACTACTTCAAAAGTAAAGAGGGTTTATATCAGGAGGTTTTTCAAAGACTGGCAAGAGAACTTAATGAAATGATACATCTGTCGCAACTAGAAAAGTTACCAGCAGAAGTAGCATTGAAAATGCTAGTACGTTCAGCGATCGCTTACGAAGTATCTCATCCCCATCGAGGGAGGCTATGGTTTCACGAAGCGATTCAAAATCAGGGTAAATATGGTAAACTAAGTGGTTGGCAAGAAAGTTTTGTCTGTTTAGTAAATATTCTCGAACGGGGAATAGGAGAAGGAAGTTTCCGTCAGCTCGATCCATTTTTAACAGCTATTAACATTCTGGGAATTTGTGTATTCTATTTTGATGCCCAGGAAAATCTGAATTATCTTAAACCAGAACGGCAACTTTTGAGTGAAGAAACGATTGAAAAACAAACTCAAGAAGCAATCAATCTAGTTCTAGGAGGAGTGCTGCTGCATTCATAAAAATCCTGTAGACTTTAAAATGGAGTCAAAATTAAATTACTGTTTCATAATTCAACAGAACAATTCAACCCATTAATTTTTATATTTATACTTTTTTGATAATGTGGTTGACATTCAAAACATAAACCAATCATCAAGGTCTTTTATGTTAATGATCCCCATCAATAAATCATATTTTTTATGCTAAAAAAGAAAGTAGCTAAAATTGTATTAATCTTTGTTTTGTTTGTAGTAATTTCCTTGAATATTGGTTACTTTACTCCTAGAAATTGGAGTAATAATTCTTGTGATTTGAACTTATTAAATAAGGGTATCCCAATATACATTTACAATACAGGTATCCATACAGATATTCTAGTTCCAGTCAAGACTAAAATTTGGGATTGGCAAGAAAATTTAAACTTAAAATTAATAGCTAATCCATCAGCTTCAATAAATTATCTAGCTTTTGGCTTTGGTGATAGAGCTTATTTTCTAGAAACTTATACTGGGACATTATTACCAATTGTAACAAGTTTTCAGGCCCTATTCCTCCCAACACCTTCTGCAATGAGGGTATTAGCTTATAAAAATATTCCTCAACAATATGAAATTAAGTGTGCTATAATTACTCAATCTAATTACTATAGGCTAATGGAATTTATCAATGATTCTTTCCAGTTTGATGCCCAAGGTAATAGAAGAAGTCTGACCATAGACCCTAATTATAGAGTCGGTTTTTATGCAGCAAAAGATACTTATTCAATTTTAAGAGCTTGTAATGATTGGACTGCAGAAGCTCTGAGGTTAGCAGGAGTAAAAACTCCTCTATGGTCAGGACTTTCTAGTTCGATTATGTATCATGTTAACAGTGGGTGCAGCTGTTAACAAAGTTAGTAGTTTTGTATACAAAATATAGAGTCTATGAATATAATTCCCGCGATCGACATACTAGGTGGACGTTGTGTAAGGTTGTATCAAGGAGATTATGAGCAAACGCAAGTTTTTAACGATAACCCAGTTGATGTAGCAAAAAGGTGGGTAGACGAAGGAGCAAATAAGCTACATTTAGTAGACCTAGACGGTGCAAAAGCAGGTCAACCTGTTAATCAAAAGACCATTGAAGCGATCGTTAAAGCAGTAGATGTACCAATACAAGTAGGCGGTGGGTTACGCAACTATTCCGCAGTTGCGAGTGTGCTTGCTCTTGGGGTGCACCAGGCTATTTTAGGTACTGTTGCCTTAGAGCGACCTCAGTTAGTGTCTAACCTCTGTCAAGAGTTTTCTGGTCAAATTATTGTTGGTATTGATGCCAGGGATGGTAAAGTCGCAACTAAAGGTTGGTTAGAAACTTCAGAAGTATTAGCAACTGACCTCGCGCGTCAAATGGCCAAATTTAAAGTTGCAGCGATTATCTACACTGATATTCACCGAGATGGTACTCTCAAAGGACCTAATATAGAAGCATTAACGGAGTTAGCTACTTCAGTGAACATTCCCGTAATTGCTTCTGGTGGTGTTAGTTCAATTACGGATCTGTTAAGCTTACTGGCATTAGAAGCCATGGGTGTTGAAGGCGCAATTGTTGGTCGAGCCTTATACACTGGAGATATTAGTCTAACAGAAGCAAATCAAGCTGTAGGTCAAGGGCGTTGGCAAGATGTCCCTCCAAACTTGGGCTATTCTGCATTTGCCTAATCCTAATTAGATAATTGGCGTTGCACATTGCAGCATCATTGGTAGCTGGCAACACTGTCTGTAAAGGCAACTCTCTCTGTGTTTGCCCCTACTATTTTACTACTCAATTGTGCAACCCAGAATCATTGATTTATAATGTTTTAGGTTGAGTAGGGCTGGCACTTAACTCAACAAACACCTATATTGAAGTTTAAAGGTTTGGTGAGGAGTTATTCAATTCTCTCCAACTCTTTATTGCTGGGAATTTTACTATTATCGATAGAACCCATTTGGTATCTCTAGAAAAGAGAAAGTAGGAAATAGGGAATAGGGAGTAGGGGGAAAGAATTGATATATAGAACTCCTAACAGTATCTTTAGCTGGAAGTAAATTTTTGAGGCATGGAGTCGTCTGTAGATATAGGAAATACACAAAAAGATGGAAAAATATTCTCATACACCCCATCACTGCATCACCCTATCTCCCCATCGCACCGTCTATTTCTCCATAGACGACAAATGGGTTCTATATAGGGTATTTTAGTAGAAAGCAACCTACATATCTCAGTCTAACCTACGCAAGCCAATTTTTTCAGTATTAGCATTCAGCAAAACTTGATATAATAACTAAGATTACTTAAATATCTAAAAAAATTAATAGACATTGTGAGTTCAGAAAACTTAGAGTTATTTGAAACTGAATATAAAGCTGGTAAACACGCATTTGAACGCGGTCAATATAGCAAATCACTACAGCATTTAGAAACTGCCCTAGAAAATATTAATCCTAATTCTCGGTTAGGGGGAGAGACACAAATCTGGCTAGTGACAGCATATCAAGCTGCAGGCAAAGTTCAAGAAGCTACCGCCCTTTGTAAAAAACTCACTCGTCATTCTTATTTACAAACCCGTCAACAAGCAAAACGTATATTAGTTATTCTGGAAGCACCTGTACTGAGAAGCAGACCAGAATGGGTGACAAAAATTCCTGACTTAGGCGCAATATCTGAGAGTGATGCTAAAGATTGTAGAGGTAGCGGTCTAGTTTCCCAAGTTAAGTCACCTCCACCGAAGCCAAAAATTTCTCAGTTAGAAGTTGTCGATCCTAGCAAGGTGAACACAAAAGATAATCAATTTTTTTGGGTAGCTTTAGTATTGATAATTCTGACTTTGAGTGGGTTAGTTTGGTTTAGTTGATTTTTGCAATAGTCGTCCTTTGTTGTTGTCGAACCTAACAAGTCCTCTTTTTGATTTTCTAGGATTTATCTAGCAATAGACCTTATTTTCTAGAAAAACTTAGTCTATTTTAACGACATCAATGGTTAACAAAAAGTAGCTCAAACATTTATTAGTTTTTGCTAGTATATAGTATCAGCTTATACAGAGTTTTTCGTGATTATGTATATGACTGAATCTAATTTTTGATAAATGTTAAGTAGGAAAATTGATCCAGCTCAAATGTAGTACGGGCATCTTGCCTGCTATGGCTGTACCTCACCCTAGATAAAATCTGTTTTACATTAAGTCTCAATCCAGGATTGAGCTTCTGGGATTATTGTATACTAATGTTCTACAATAATCTAAATATCGCTGTCAGGACTAGCATCAGAAGAACGCTTGCTTTGTCCAAAAAATATTAATAATTACGCCGAATGTCCAATATTTACTTTGATTCTGAAAACAATTCCAAATCCTTTGAGTTACCAGGCGCGAGGCCACATTATAACCCAGACCGTCCAGGTCAAGTAGAACATATTTTTCTTGACCTAGAACTTGACATTCCTAACAAAAGTTTTCACGGCACTTGTACTATTAGTTTAAACCCTGTCAGAAGTAACATTGATAAATTAACTCTTGATGCAGTTGACCTAGAAATTAATTCTGTTAAAATCAACGACACAGAACAAACCTTTGACTATGATGGCAATGAATTAGAAATTTACCTACAACCAGTCACTACAACAGGTCAACAAATTAAAGTAGCGATCGCCTATACTGCTAATAACCCGCAACGAGGTATCTATTTTATTGCTCCCGACGAACATTATCCAGACAAATCAACCCAAGTTTGGACTCAAGGGGAAGACGAAGACTCTCGTTTCTGGTTTCCCTGTTTTGACTATCCTGGTCAACTATCAACTTCAGAAATTCGTGTCAAAGTACCCCATAAATTTATTGCTATTTCTAATGGTGAACTTATCCATACTGAAGAAAGTGCAGATGGTAAAATTTATCATTGGATGCAAAAACAAGTTCATCCTACATATTTAATGACTTTAGCAGTAGGTAAATTTGTCGAAATTAAAGATGAATGGAATGCTATTCCTGTAACTTATTATGTAGAGAAAAAACGCCAAGATGATGCTCGGCGAACTATGGGCAAAACTCCTCAAATGATAGAATTTTTTAGTCAGGAATTTGGCTATAAATATCCTTATCCTAAATATGCTCAAGTTTGTGTCAGTGATTTTATTTTTGGTGGTATGGAAAATACCTCCACAACTTTACTTACAGACAGATGTTTATTAGATGAAAAAGCAGCTTTAGATAACCGTAATTCTGAAAGTTTAGTTGCTCACGAACTCGCCCATCAATGGTTCGGAGATTTGATAGTAATTAAACATTGGTCTCATGCTTGGATAAAGGAAGGAATGGCTTCTTACTCCGAAGTATTATGGACGGAAAACCAGTATGGTCAAGATGATGCTGCTTATTACCTTTTGAAGGAAGCTCGAAGTTATATTGCTGAGGATAGAGGTCGTTATCGTCGCCCTATAGTAACTAATATTTATCGAGAAGCAATTGAGCTTTATGACCGCCATCTTTATGAAAAAGGTGCTTGTGTTTATCACATGATTAAAACAGAATTAGGAGCTGATTTATTTACTAAAGCAATTCATAATTTTGTTCAAAGTAATGCTCATAAAACTGTTGAGACTATCGATTTATTAAGAGCAATTGAACAGGCAACCGGACACAATTTATTATTCTTATTCGATCAATATGTTTTTCGGGGCGGTCATCCAGATTATAAAGTTAATTATTCTTGGGATGGTAACAGTAAATTAGCCAAAATTACTGTTACACAAATCCTAGCTAAAAAAGACAAAAATGCTGATGTAAGTAAAGAATTGTTTGACCTGAAAATTCCTATAGCTTTTGGTTATCTCAAAGAAGAAAAACCAGAACTAATTAACTTTACTGTGCGCGTACACGAACAGGAACAAACCTTTTATTTCCCTCTCTCAGAAAAACCAAAATTTATCAGCTTTGATGTGGGTAATAATTATCTGAAAACAGTAAAATTAGAATATCCATTGGCGGAACTGAAAGCGCAATTAGAATTCGATCCAGACCCCACATCTCGTATTTATGCTGCTGAAGCATTGGTGAAAAAGGGCGGTTTAGAAGTTGTGAAAGTGCTTTCCCAGGCACTGATAGATGAACCTTTCTGGGGTGTACGGGTTGAAGTTGCCAAACAACTAGGAAAAATTAAACTAGACCAAGTTTTTGATGGTTTAGCTGTAGGTTTACAAGATGAAGATGCTCGTGTCCGTCGTGCTGTGGTGGAAGCACTAATACAGATAAAAACCCCTGAAAGTTATAAGTTGCTCAAGTCTTTAGTGAAAAATGGGGATGCCAGTTATTATGTGGAAGCTGCTGCTGTGTCTGGTATTGGAGATATTGCTGCTGCCAATGCTAATTCTGATGAGAAACCCATTGGGGAAAAAGCAATTAAGTTATTGAAGTGGGTATTGAAAGAGAAAAAAGGTTGGAATGAGGTAGTACGTTCGGGTGCTATATCAGGTTTGGGTAAGATGAAGACTTCTGAAACTGCTCTAAATCAGATTTTGAAATATACTGCTCCTGGTGTACCGCAAGCGTTACGTTTGAATGCCATTCGTGTGTTGGGAACTATTTCTACTGCTCAGTCTCCTGTTAACTTAGAACGAATTTTGCAACGACTGACAGAATTATCGCGGGAAACATTTTTCTTGACTCAGGTTTCTGTAGTTGCTGCCTTGTCACAAATGGAAACTGCTGGAGCAATTGGAATATTGCAGAGTTTAGCTGACCAGACTCCTGATGGCAGAGTGCGTCGTCGAGCAGAGGAAGCAGTACAGAAGGTGCAGAAAAATATTGGTTCTGACAAAGCGCTGAAACAGTTGCGTGATGAACTGGATAAGATGAAAAAAGAAAATCAGGAATTGAGGAGTCGTTTGGAGAATTTAGAAGCGAAGGCGAAAGGAACCTAGTGCGAGCATCTTGCCCGCCAAGATAGTGTGGGGAATAGGAAGTTACAGCGCTTTTCAGATTGATGAACCACGTCGTCATAACCAAAACCCTGTAGGTGCGACCCCGCGACGACGCCAGTCGCAAGCGGTCGAGGGATGGCGAGGTTGCCTCGCCATATCCAATCGACCAAGAGAGGGAACGCGCACCAAGAGATGCTGGTTCTGCGTAAGTCCTGTAGATATTACAATTGTCTGAAGCAGCTTTTGAGAAAATTTGGGATAATCCTGAAGATAGTGATTATGACTATTAACTAAATGTAGCGATCGCTCTAACTGTAAAGTCATTGCGACTGGAACGGAGTGGAAGGAAGCAATCTCGTGAGATATCTGAGATTGCTTCCTATCGTCGCAATGACAACTGTTCAACCGGATTTTATATTATACATCAATACTTTTAGGATGAATTAGCACACCCTAACTATTGGACAATAGATGAATAAAACATCAATCTGCGGAAAAGCTGGCATTTTTTTCGTTCTAAAAACCCTAAAACCTTTACTTGTAAATGGTTTGAGATTAAATTAGCAACCCCTAACTATTGGACAATAGATGAATAAAACATCAATCTCGGGAAAATGAGCGATATAGCTGCCGCTAGGCTCCGTCAACGCTCTTTTTCAGTTATCAGCAGCTAGACACAGATTCGGGCACGGATAAACGGATTAATCATTTGGCATCATCCGTGCATCTGTGGCAAAATCTCTGTCTAGCTCCTGTCTAGCTCTGTTGTTGTTGCCGACAACGTTGGAGATTTTCTCGCACCTTAATAGTATTAGGATGTTCCTCTCCTAATTTTTGTTCACAAATATCTAGTGATTTTAGATACAAAGTTTCTGCCTCACTATAACGCCTTTGAGCTTCATTTAATCTTGCTAAGTTGTTGAGGTTGCAGGCAAGGGAAGGATGCTTTTCTGGCAGAGAAATTGTGTTAATTTCTATAGCTTGTTGATACAAAGGTTCAGCTTCCGAGTATCTCCCTTGAGATTCATATAATACAGCTAGGTTGTTGAAGTGGGTGGCAAGATAGGGATGATTTTGTGGCAAAGCTATTTTGAGAATTTCTATGGCTTTTTTGAATAGACATTCGGCTTCTGGGTATTGTCCTTGAGAAGAATATAGTAAAGCTAGGCCATTAAAATTGTAAGCAAGATAAGGATGATTTTCTGACAGAGCAGTTTTATAGATTTCTATAGCTTCTTGATACAAGGGTTCCGCTTCCTGATATCGCCCTTGAGACCTATACAACTCTGCTAGGTTGCTGAGGTGTTTTGCAATAGAAGAATGATTGGGTGGCAGAGAAATTGTGTCAATTTCTATAGCTTGTTTGTACAAGGGTTCCGCTTCGTTGTATTTTCCTTGAGATTTATATAATTCTGCGAGGTTGTTGAGACTAAAGGCAAGATAGGGATGATTTTCTGGCATGGCTATTTTGATAATTTTTATGGCTTGCTGATACAAAGGTTCGGCTGCTTGGTATCGCCCCTCATAAACGTATAATTTCCCCAAATTGTTCAAGTTTCTAGCCTGGTCAGGATGATTTTCTGGCAAAGAAATTGTATCAATTTCTATAGCTTTTTGGTACAAGGGTTCTGCTTCCTGGTATCGCCCTTGAGAAGAATATAGTAAAGCTAGGTTGTTGAAGTTCCTAGCGCGGTCAGGGTGATTTTCTGGCAGAGAAATTGTGTCAATTTCTATAGCTTGTTTGTATAAGGCTTCGGCTTCGTTGTATTTTCCTTGAACACGATATAATTCTGCTAGGTTGTTGTAGACAGTTGCAACATCAGCATTATCTTTATCTAGCTGCTTTTCTGCTATTTCTCTACCCTTCTCTAACCAAGGTTGTGCCTGCGGATAAAATCCTTGACCTTCATAGAATGAACCTAATTTAGTAAAAGGAACAATTAAATCATCATCACTCAAATACTCAGTCAAATGTTCTGCCACTTCCATAATATGGGGAATATCAACCTCAACTTCCCGAACTTGCTCCCGTGTAATATCCTCAGAAATTTTCCTCGCCGCCTCCACCATCGCCACAACAAAACTACGTTTCAACTCATCCGCGTCTGGATATTTTCTCAATTTTATCTGCAAAAATTCCCGCACCAGAGGATGCAAACTATAAACCCCAGACTCAACTTCCTTCAGTAAATGCAGATTTAGCAAATCCCCAAGAGCAATTTTCCAAACCTGCTTTTCCTTATAATCTTCTATTCCATACAACGACAAACGAAAACGAATAGGTGCCAAAGCATACAACCCCAACCTCAAAGCTATTTCTTGAGTCTTCTTCTTATTCTTCTTGAAGCTCTTCCAACTCAAAGCGATCGCCTGTAGCACACCATGAGGATAATTAATCAACTCATTAGCTGACATCGCGTCGTGTTTCAGACTTTCTCCTTGTAAACACTGGAGCATTTCTGTCAAAGCAAAATTATCTATATTCAAAGAATCCCAATACTCATCCAAATACCGCCCCACCAATTCGATCGCCAGAGGCAAATAACCCAACCATTTCAATAACTCCCTTGCCTTCCAAGGTTCCTGCAAAACTCTATCTCTACCCAATATAGACTTTAACAACTCCATCGCTGCCAAAGGTTTCAACACATCCAGAGGCAACTCCCGAAACGCCTTACCAAAACTTTTACGAGTCGTCAGCAGTACCCGAAACCGAGAGTCTGGAGGTAAAAAAGGCTTTACCTGAGTTTGGTAGTCAGTCACATCATTATAAATAAGTAATGCCTCACCCCGAGACCAATTTTGCCAACAGTAGCGCAACCTTCCCAGTAAATCTTCCTCCTCCGGTAGAATAAGTCGGAGATTATTCTGAGCAAACCTGAGTATCTGAATACCCACATTCTCCGCAGGTACTTCCAACCAACAGATACCACCAGGGTAAGCAGACTTATTAGCAAGAGCGTATCGACGGGAAAGTTCCGTTTTACCGACACCCCCCATTCCCGAAACAGAAGCAACAGCAACCCGTCGATCATTTTTTAGCAATTTGTGTAGTTCGGCAAGTTCATTTTCCCTACCCACAAAAACCTTATTTTCTAACCATTCCTCCCCAGGAATATTGTATTTTTGGTTAGGATGTTGAGATTGGGTAGTTTTCTTTGTCGGTGCCCCTCCCGACGTCTGCTGTCAAAAGGTAACATCACCCTGAAACGTGGGATTTTGAATAACTACATTATTATTACTATCCCTATTTACAGCACTTCCAGTAATAGTGCTTCCCTGAAACAAAGCATTAATATTCTCAGCAGTTATCCCTTGAGACTTTATTTCTTCTAACTTCGCCTCAAGATTTTTCACATATTCAGGATGTTCCTCCTTAGCAACGGCAACCACATCAATAATATTTTGCTTAAGTTCCGGGTTTTGACTGGCCACTGCCTCCATTTCCCGTATCGCTGCTTCAAAATCTTCAGGAAAAGGATTTTCTTGTGCAGGTTTCAAAGCAGCGAAAGTATCGGCAGGCATTCCTTTTACCCGTTGCCATAACTTACCCGCTTGCTCAAAAGTCTTTTCACTTAAACCTTCCCCTGCCTTTTCCACATATTTAACTAAAAAAGGATAGGCGATCGCTGCTAAAGTTAGTTCGATAGGTTCCATTTTAATCAGTTATTGTTATTTGGCTTTTTAATTTTAGATTAACATACACATCATAGAATTTAGAATGAAATAGCTCTGTCTTCCATAAAATTTCTAAGTACCACTAATAAATATCCTCATCTTCCTCGGATAATTCTGCTTCAAAAGTTTGCAGTACATCATTTAATTCAGCCTCTGGACAAGATGCAATTAACACGTCAAAAACATCTAGCAACTTAGCAGCAGTTTCTCCCAAAGTTGGACTCATTCCCCACACATCTTGCACCCAGTCTTGAGGAAGTTCCTTATCAAAAATCAAACGTTCTAATAGTTGCTTTGCTTCTTCTTTTGATACAGACATAATTATAATTTTAACTAATAAAATAAATCTCAATAATTATAGCAGTTATATCATATCCGGTTGAATAGTTATAATTAAAGTTTGTAGTAGGGCTTCAGCCCTAAGTATAAATCGGGCTAAGAGCTATACTACAAACAAAGACTTTTTTATCATTAATTATCCAGACATAATATTACTCAATTAAAATCTAGACTATAGCCTAAATACACTAACATATAGCAATCCTAAATGACTTGTGAAAAAAACTGTAGAGGTTTGGTTTCCAAATCCTATTTTTGTTTGAGTTTAGAGACTAAACCCCTGCGATAAAATATTACAACATAAGCACGTATTGCTATATAATATCAAATCGCGATAATTAGTATACCCAAGTCATTGCGACTGGAACGGAGTGGAAGGAAGCAATCTCAGGGGCGCACAGAGATTGCTATCCTGACGGACTGCTGCGCATTCATGTCGGATCTTAGCCGAAACGCTGTCGCTCGCAATGACAGAAATGTATTATTTTGGATAAGTTGTAATAATAATATTTACTCCTTCTTCCTTTCTCTCTTCTTCCTTCTTTCTTCTTCCTTCTTAAATTATGAACATACCTAACTCAATTACTTTTTCTCGTCTATTGGGAGTACCTATTATTCTTTACACTCTCAAGACTCCAACTAATCAAAATCTTTGGATATGTTTAGTTATATTTTTAATAGCTTCAGCTACAGATTTTTTAGACGGTTATTTGGCACGAAAACTTAATCAAATCACCGACTTAGGAAAATTTTTAGATCCTTTAGTAGATAAATTATTAGTTTTAGCACCTTTATTAGCATTAATTGAATTAGGCAAAGTTCCCGCCTGGGGAGTATTTTTAATTTTAGGTAGGGAGTTAACCATAGCAGGTTGGCGCGTCAATCAAACAAAAATTTCGGGAGCTAATATTTGGGGCAAATTAAAAACTGTAAGTCAAATTATCGCCATTGCTTTATTAATTGCTCCTTTACCTGAAATTTGGGAAATTTCCACAATAATTATGTTTTGGATTTCTGTTGCTTTAACAATAATTTCAGGGATAATTTACTTATTACCAATGGATAATGTATAATTAATAATCGATAATAATGAAAATCTTAAACTTTGAGTAACAAGCAAACTTCTTGAACGCAAAAAGTATTCAACTAAGTAAAAAAGTTAGCAATCAAGTAATTATCAATTATTCATTAAATTTTCCTGATATTCAATTACTTTATGCTGTGAACCAGAGATAATTAATAATTACAGATGGTTTTCATTATCTATTATTAATTGTTCATTATCAATTATCAATTATCCATTATCAATTAATTAAAATGAGTATATTCACACTTCAATCAGTCAAAAAAGATTTTGGTATCAAAGAAATTTTAAAAGATGCCAGTTTCAGTTTAGATCCTAGTGACAAAGTTGGTTTAATTGGTACAAATGGTTCGGGAAAATCAACTCTATTAAAAATGATTGCTGGTTTAGAACCTACAGACAGCGGTCAAATTTTAGTCAATCAAAATGTGAGGATTATTTATTTGCCTCAACAACCAGATTTGGATGAAAATAACACTGTATTAGAACAGGTTTTTGCCGATAGTGGCGAACAAATGGCACTGGTAAAAGAGTACGAAGAATTATCAGAAAAATTAGCTCATTATCCAGAAGACGACCGCTTAATGGCGCGTTTTTCAGAAGTAACTCAAAAAATGGATTCTACCAATGCTTGGGAATTAGAAACTAAGGCAAAAATTATCCTGACTAAATTAGGAATTCAAGATTTTGAGGCTAAAGTTAGTAACTTATCTGGAGGTTATCGTAAACGAATTGCTTTAGCGACTGCCTTACTTGCTGAACCAGATGTTTTGTTAATGGATGAGCCAACAAACCATCTAGATGCTATGTCTGTAGAATGGTTACAAAGTTACTTAAAGACTTTTTCTGGAGCAATTTTATTAATTACTCACGACCGTTATTTTCTTGACCGGGTTACTAACAAAATTCTGGAAATAGATAGAGGCGATATTTTCACTTATTCCGGTAACTATTCCTACTATTTAGAAAAAAAAGCTTTAGCTGAAGAATCAATTGTTAGTTCTCAAAAGAAACATCAAGGTGTATTACGCCGAGAATTAGAATGGTTGAAACGAGGTCCGAAGGCTCGCAGCACTAAACAAAAAGCGAGAATTCAACGCATAGATGAAATGCAAGGAAGAGAATTTAAACAAGCTTTAGGAAAGGTGGATATTTCTACTCCAGGTCGTCGCATTGGCAAAAAAGTTATTGAGTTAGAAAATGTTTCTAAATCCTACGATAGTAGAACCTTGATTAAAGATTTTACTTATGAATTTATTCCAGAAGATAGAGTGGGAATTATTGGTGGTAATGGTGTGGGAAAATCAACTTTAATGAATATTATTACAGGCAGTGTTAAACCTGATGCTGGGAAAGTCGAAATTGGCTCAACAATACATATAGGTTATTTCGACCAACATTCAGAAGATTTATTGGATGCTGTCATAGAAAATCAACGAGTAATTGAGTATATAAAAGATGTGGCAGAATATGTACAAACTTCAGATGGTACTCAAATTAGTGCTTCTCAAATGTTGGAAAGATTTCTGTTTCCAGGTACTCAACAATATGCTCCTGTTTATAAACTTTCTGGTGGAGAAAAAAGACGATTATTTTTGTTAAAAGTATTGATGAGTGCCCCTAATGTTTTGATTTTAGATGAACCGACTAACGATCTAGATGTACAAACTTTAGCAGTATTGGAAGAGTATCTTGAAGAGTTTAATGGTTGTGTAATTGTAGTTTCTCACGATCGCTATTTTCTTGACCGGACTGTAGAGAGAATTTTTGCTTTTGAAGGAGTAGGAAATTTACGACAATATCCGGGAAATTATTCACTTTATTTAGATTATAAAGAAGTAGAAGCAGCAGCCAAAAAATCTGTAGAAGTTGAGGAAAAGCCAAAAGTAACTCAGTCTAAACAACAAAAGTCAGAAAGAGTTTCTCGCGATAAGACTGGGCAAAGAAAATTATCCTCAAAAGAGAAGCGAGAATATCAGAATTTAGAGAAAAAAATTGCTCAGTTAGAAGCTGAAAAAGCTGAGGCAGAAAATGAACTTTATAATGCACCTCCAAAAGATGTCAGTGAAGTTCAAAAGCTCCATGAAAAGGTAGAAAGTTTAGGTCAAGAAATAGATATTGCTACAGAAAGATGGTTAGAATTAGCAGAGATAGAATCTTAATGAATAATGGATAATTGATAATGGATAATTACCTCTGGTTAAAACCGTAACGGAATTGCATAAGGGGAAATTTTATTTCTTTCCTAATTGCTATAGCTAGCAAATAATTGGTCAGGATAATTACTAATTATGAGACTAGGAAATGTTTTTCTAACTGTTCCCTATTCCCTAACAATACCGATGATACCGAACATGATATCAAATAAATCTAAAAAAGGAGCTAGATAAAAGTAAATTGGGAAGAAATAGTTTAAGGATTAAGCGAAGATAATTCAGAGGCAATCATTCAACAGTTAAAATCTATTTAGTCATGGTATTATTTATGGTTTGCTTTCGTGGTTTTCTCTATTATAAATGGTCTCGCGGGGTGACTGCTGAATGCTTAGACGCCATTGTACTGCTTTTCGATCTATTTCTTTAATAAAGCTATCTTTGCCATTCATATAACTATCAATATCTGTAGGGTATTTTTGTGCTAAACTGCGCTTTAATTCACTATATTTATGTGCATCTTCAGGATGAGAAATCATATAATCCCGAAATGCTAAATGTCGTTCTATTTGCTTTGAATTAACTTTAAAAATATGAACATGATGAGTTCTAATACCTTCCTGATTATTTTTACGAAAATAACGACGCTCGGTAATACCAAATTCACCCATTACTTTGTAACCTAGTGACTCCATTAAGGAATTTTGCTCATCAACTTTTACAAGCTCCTTTACTTCAACCAATATATCAATAATTGGTTTAGCGTAAATATGAGGTATAGCTGTACTACCAATATGATGTATGGCAATTATATTTTCTCCTAGAATATGATTAATTTTTTGTGCTTCTATCTGAAATTCTTCACACCATTTTGGGTTATGATTAACTACTTCTACTTTTCTCATGATTTTCATACCAGCTCCATAAATTTTTGCTACATTATACCAACCCTATTTCAGTTGTAATATTTTTGCTGGTAGGGGCGATTCGTGAATCGCCCCTACAGGAGTCAGCAGTTAGAATTTTAAAGATTTTCCGTTAATATTAACTGTTATAAAAATTTTCACAACCAATTTAGGATTTTTAGATCATAATTCTCAAGCCGATCGAGAATATTTAATGACAATTAATCGACATTTATTGATTATAGGAATTATTGATAAATTGTACAAAATTTGCTCCGGAGCATTTGTAGCAAAACCCTGTTGAAGATATTTGATTGCAAACCAAAAAATTCATTAGAAAATCATATCATCTTTGCAGTTATCTTAAAGTAGTTAAGTGGCTATTTAAGTTTTTTGTTCCTGGTCAAGTATTAGATTTATCCAAACTTTTTCAGTATGGAATTTTGCCACAATCAATTTAGGATTGCTATATTTTGATAGAGTATGGAAAACCTTATTCTTTACTGAAACTTATGAACTGTCAAGAACTATTAAAAAAATACTCTCAACAATGGCAAGCAGCTACCGTACATCCATTTTTAGACGAATGTAAATTAGGTACTATTAAACCTCAACAATTTAACACTTGGCTAGTACAAGATTATCTATTTGTTGTGGAATTTACTCGGATGGTAGGCAGAATTTTAACTTCTGCCCCTACCACTCATTTTGATGTAATTCTTAGTGGACTAAACGCTCTCCAGGATGAACTAAATTGGTTTAAAGATAAAGCAAGAGAAAGACAATTAGATTTGAATACTAAAAAACAATTAACTTGTACAGAATATTGTAATTTTATGAATAAGATAACTGAGATGCCATATCCAGTACAAGCAACTGCATTATGGGGAATTGAACTAGCTTATAATCAAGGGTGGCAATTACCAGGAGAAATGCCACAACCTTATCATGAATTTGCTAATCGTTGGGGAAATCCAGAATTTACAAACTATGTTAAACTACTAGAGGCACAAGGTAATGAGGTATTAAAAAATGCCTCAACAACAGTTCACAATCAAGCTGAAGCTACTTTTTTAAATGTCGCTAGACTAGAAAAAGATTTTTGGCAAATGGCGTATAATGCCACTAATTAACTAGCTATCAGTCGTCAGCTTTTAGCTTGCCTCTTTCAGAGGAACTTCGTTAACAGCTATGAGTTATTAACTCATTATCTTGGAATAATAAATTAGTTTCCAAGTAGAATTAAAAGTAATGAATAAAAAGGCGATCTGTTGCTAACTTTAGTAAGTTATTACCTTCAAAAGCTGAATGCTGAATGCTAATAGCTGAATGCTTAAATTAACTTTAGGAGAAATTCAAAAAATGACACGAGCTATCATGGAAACTGAAAAGGGAACAATCAATCTAGAATTGTTTGATAATGATGCTCCCAATACTGTGAAAAATTTTGTCGAATTAAGTGAAAAAGGATTTTATGATGGCTTAAATTTTCATCGTGTTATTCCTAATTTTATGATTCAAGGAGGTTGCCCTAATGGTACAGGTACAGGTGGTCCTGGTTATAAAATTAAATGTGAAATTAATAGTAATAAACATTTAGCTGGAACTTTATCAATGGCTCATGCTGGTCGCGATACAGGTGGTAGTCAATTCTTTATTTGTCACGCTCCCCAAACTCATTTAGATGGCGTTCATACAACTTTTGGAAAAACTGAAGATATGGAAGTTGTAAATGCTATTCGTCAGGGTGACAAAATTCTTTCTGTGAAGATTGAGAAGTAGATTTTTGGGAGTAGTAAAAACCTCCTATTTCTCTTGAATAATTCCGGGAGTAAGGAGAGAGTAAAAAAATATTTTAAAATCTCTCCTGCTCATAGTAAGCATTCAGTTATTAGCAGTTAGATATTCCTAATACCATTTCTCCACGAAGTTGCACTGAAAAAAGATAATAGCTGTCAGTAAAATTCAACTCTGGCTAAGAATTATTAAGTGCATTGTTATAGAGAAATGAGATAATTTAATTTGTATTGAAGATTAATTCAACTATTGCGCAATAGTTTTTAAATTTTGGATAAAATGCCAAGATGGCGATCACCCTATTGGTGGTTGATGAGAAAGACTATATTAAGGTTAGGGAATACCAGAAAATAAATTATCCCAATTTTTGTATTCCTATAGTTAACTTGTTATATCAAATCCGCTTAATTCGGTATAAAAAAATGTTCCATCTTCAGCTATTGCTAAATATGCACGCTTATTTCCCTATCTCCCCACACCCCCCACACTCCCCACCCTCTTTAATCTAATTACATCGATGCTACCGGATTTGATATAACTCCCCACTCGATGACTTTTTCAATTTCTTCCCTACTCCCTTACTTTCATACCTAATGGGATAATTTTTTATTTGGAAGTATCTTAATATACATTTAGCTATTAGCAGTCAGCTTTTCCTAGGTAATGGTGTGTCAACAGCTTTTTGATCAAACAACTAACTTCTAAGGTAACCTAAGGATCTTGTTAGAGATTGTTTCTGCTCTAAGTATTAAGAGAGCAAATGGTGACTAAAATCGAAAAGGGGTAATATTTCAAAGGATTGAAATCTGGTAGATACCAGAGGTGTTAGGTACATATATTCCTAGATTTATTTGTGATAAATAGTTTTCTTGATTTATTCCTCCCAATTTCCAATTTCTTGTTCCTAGTTATAGTGTTCCCTATTCCCTATTTCCTTTTTATATTTCCTGATACATTCAACCTCTTATCTATGCTATTAAAATTTCTCAATACTAATTTTGACTTTAAATACAATAAGTTAATAACTAATCGCCGTACCTGATGGTTGAATACTTAGGTTAAAATAACCATGAATCAAAATAATTACCAGGTGAAGCATTATCCTGGAGAATTGAAACTTTCTCTAAATTTAAACCAGATAATTCTTCAATAATTTTTATATCATTGACTCTGTCTACCAAGGGAAACGAAAACTGATGTTTATCTTGAATATACTTGGCTTTTTCTCTAATTTCCTCTT
Source organism: Dapis purpurea BLCC-M126 (assembly GCF_050015975.1). NCBI lineage: Bacteria > Bacillati > Cyanobacteriota > Cyanophyceae > Oscillatoriales > Microcoleaceae > Dapis > Dapis purpurea. The sequence continues at coordinate 21,678 of NZ_JBNHER010000246.1, forward strand.
TGTCAATTGGATTATCACGAGTGCCAATAATAATAGTATTTTTACCGCTAGTATGGCAAATGTAAATATATGGAAAAATAGATTGAATAGTTTTCACGTATTCCGCCTCAAAACCATTACTTTTTAATGTATTGACAACTATAACTCCAGACTGTGATAAATGGCGATCGCACAACTTATAAAATTCTTGAGTAGCTAAATTATAAGACATATAGCCATTACCAAAAGCTACATCAATCATAATAATATCATAATTATCCTGGTAATTTTTTTGTTCTAAATATTCTCTACCATCTTGAATTTTTACCTTTAATCTTTCATTTAATTCTAGTCCGAAAAATTTCTGAGAAATTGACAATATATTGGAATCTACTTCTGTACATTCTATTGTTACCTCTGGAAAATAGTGATGTAAAACTTGAGGAATACTACCCCCCCCAAAACCTGCAATATAAATTTTTTTTGGCTGACTATTCCAGAGCAAAGCTAACATCATTGCTTGAGTGTAAGGAAAAATTAAATATGTAGGGTGATTCAAATTCAGTATAGATTGAACCCAATTCATTTTTGAAGTTACTTTCTCTACCAAGACTAGCTGAATGATGAATTGAACTTTTTTTATAGTTAAAAAATGTATGCCAGAAGGTTGAGAAAAAATTACTCCATCTGGTTGTTCCTGCAACCAAGAAATTCTTTGTCGAATTGCTTCTAAATTTTTAGCTTGCCAATCTTTTTGATTATTCATTTTTATTAGGGAATAGGGAGTAGGGAGTAGGGGAGTACGTAAACATTAGAATAATTAATACATTCCTGGCTAATAATTATCAAAAAAGTTATTCTACTTGTGGTAGTTATATCAAATCCGGTAGTATCTAATACCGCCAGAAACCGGGTTTGTTTTATATAACATTTACCTCCTACAAACCCGGTTTATTATAACACTTCCGTTGCCAAGCGGATTTGATATTACTTATGTAATTAAACTTTCTCCCTTCTAACCTTTTTTTTGCTTCTGACCTCTGTATTTTACCTTCTATCTCCTGTCTCCTGTCTCCTTCTTCAATACAATTCATACTTTAATAATTTACAAGCTATCGGACCATTATAAACAGGAATTCTAGCAGAAGTTCTTAACCCCACCTGTTTAGATAATTGTTTATTTCCTGTCAAAATAAAAGCAGTCCAACCAGTAAAACGTTGTTTAAAAATATCCCCCAACATTTTATAAAACTTACCCAATTCTTCCACTTCTCCTAAACGTTCTCCATAAGGAGGATTACAAATAATTATTCCTTTTTCTGCTGGAGGTTTTAAATTAGATAAATCCGTTTGTATAAACTTAATTTTCTCTGAAACACCACATTTTTTCGCATTAGTACGAGCTTGAGAAAGCACTTCTGGATTTCGATCACTTCCCACAATTATTGATTTTAATTCAGTTAATTGACTATTCTTAGCTTCTGCTAATAAATCTTGCCAAATAGACTCATCAAAATCACGCCAATTCATAAAAGCAAATTTATTTTTAAACAATCCGGGTGCAATATTTAATGCTTTTAAACTTGCTTCTAAAGGTAAAGTTCCCGAACCACATAAAGGGTCTAAAAAAGGTAAATCAGGAGAATATTCCGCCATCTCCAACAAAGCTGCTGCTAAAGTTTCTTTCAGGGGAGCAAATCCCATTGCCAGACGATAGCCACGCTGATGTAAACTACTACCAGAACTATCTAAACTAAGGATACAATTTTTATGTTCAATATGAGCATTAATTAATATCTCAGGATTTTTAGTATCAATATTCGATCTGTAGCGAAATTTCTCTATTTGTTGCTCAGTAATAGCATCCTTTATTTGCAAAGCAGTATAGTGAGTATGCTTTAATTTATCATTACTTCCCGTACAGTGAACTGCCAATGTATTTTTAGGAGATATATACTTTTGCCAAGGAATTTTTTTTACTTCTTTATATAACACTTCTCTGTTAACACATCTAACTTCTGCAATAGGAACTAATACTCTAAAAATAGTTCTTGCCCAGAGATTAACTCGATAAAGTAAAGTCTTATCCCCAGTGAAACTTACTCCTGTAAATTCTGGAGAGACATTTGTAGCTCCTAAACTTTCTAATTCTTGGGCAGCAATATTTTCTAAACCTTTAGCTACTTTGGCATAATATTGATTCATTTAGACCCCTATTTCCTATTCCCTAAAAAGGAGATTTGTAGCTCCTAAACTTTCTAATTCTTGGGCAGCAATATTTTCTAAACCTTTAGCTACTTTGGCATAAAATAAAAAATTTTCCATCAACTAAAACTGAAAGTAAATAAAAGCCGAATAGTTAGGAGCTATAAATAGAAGGATAACAGAAAAAGCGAATCCATACCAAGCAGCAAAAATCCAATCAGGAAATTTTTGCCACCATTCACGCCAAAGATTTTTATAAGTTGCAAAATGAGCGATTGCTAGTAGCAAAAATATTCCTAAATGATGAATACCAAGTTCTTGAGAACCAGGTGAATTAAAAAATACAAAAGACTTTACAATTGTTATAGATTTTTCCATATCCACGGCTCGGAAAAATATCCAACCAATGCAAACCCAATAAAAAGTTAATAAAGGAGAAATAGGTTTAATCAGAGTACATAGCCATTTATAGGGAGCAGAAAGTTTTGACCATTCTCTTTGTAAAATTAACGCTCCGCCATGCAACCCTCCCCAGATAACAAAATTCCACCCTGCTCCATGCCATAACCCTACCAAAAGCATAATTAACATCAAGTTTCTGTAGGTAAAAAGTTTTCCTCCCCGGTTTCCTCCCAGTGGTATGTAAAGATAATCTCGTAGCCAGTTAGAAAGACTTATATGCCAACGTCTCCAAAATTCTGTAATATTCTTGGAAAAATAAGGAAAATGAAAATTTAAACAGAGTTCGTATCCCAACAAACCAGCACAGGCGATCGCCATATCTGTGTAACCTGAAAAGTCGCAGTATATTTGTACAGCATAAAATAAAACTCCTACCCACGAACTTGAAGCACTGTAAGTTTCAGGAGCATCAAAAAAGGGATCGACGATGGGAGATAATCGATCTGAAATACAAGCTTTTTTGATGAACCCTACCATAAAAAGCATCAAACAAGATTTAACCTGAACCCGACTGAAGTTTCTAGTTTCCTCTAGCTGGGGTAAAAAAGTAAAAGCTCGAACAATTGGCCCTACTACCAATTGAGGAAAGAAACTGACAAAAAGTGCAAAATCCAGGAATTTATACACTGGCTTCATTTGGCGATAATATATATCTATCGAATAGCTTAGTGTTTGGAAAGTATAGAAACTTATGCCAGCAGGAAGAATGATCTGAATGGTGAGAACATCTACAGAAAACCCTAGAAAATTTATAAAATTTACAGTATTTTCTAGAAAAAAATTAAAGTATTTAAAAAATCCTAAAATATTCAAATTGATACAAATACTAACCAGAAGCCAGCACTTTCTTTTGTTAGTTTCTATTGATTGGGATAGTTTTATTCCCACTATGTAATCAACAACTGTTGATATTAGAATTAATGAAAGAAAACGCCAATCCCAAGCTCCGTAAAATATATAGCTACATAGCAGCAGCCAGAACTTTCTGTATTGATTTTTTTGCAGCACCCAATGAACTGAGAAAACAATTAAAAAGAAGAACAGAAACCTAAATTCTGTAAAAACCATAGACTAATTTTTCTCCCGATCTAAATATTCTGAAAATTTTTCTGCCAGCAATTCTGTAAATTCTCTAGCTCCTTTATCGTTTAAATGTTTCTTGTCAAATCGTAGTTCTGGAGCGTACAAGCGAGGGTATTCTATAGGATTGTTAAATAAAAAGAGAGTAGACACATATTCTTTGGTCTTTAAGGCAATCAAGTTTTCTTTTTTCTGTAATACTGGAGTGATCATAAATATTGGGGTAACGTCACTATCTTTGACAATTTGGATTAGGTCTTTAGTTACTCTTAAAAGAGTAGAATTTGGGTTGACAACTTTATCTGAAGGTAAATTTAAAAGATTAACTTTTTCATGGTAAGTATTGAGGTTGCCTAAAAAGTTTTGACGTCTTTGTTGATAACTAACACCTATCTCTTGATCGAGAGGCAGGTAACCGTTAATATAGTCGTTTTGCATAAACCTATTGTTTAGTCGATCAAAAGTTATATTGTCTTGATTTCCCTGGTTATTTATCCACTGAATTAAGCCATCTACTTTACCAACGCCACCTAAATTATACATTAATGGAATTGTATGTGATTTCAGTGCACCAAATTTGACTCTTAGGGAGTGTTGGTAATCCAAAATTAAATCAAACACCCAAAAAGTATGTTCCCAGTCATGCCAGTATATCACTCTATTTGTTCGCCAATTTTCACGGTTAATACTTAACTCTATATTTTGCAGTTCTATAAAAATATATTCTAAGTTTTTAGGCTTCATTGCTAGAATTTTTTTGAGAAAGAAATAACTTTCCAGGGACTGCATAGAAGAAACGCCAAAATTGTACGAGCTAATCTCTTTTCCCCGTCTTTCCATTGCCTTATCAAATTCACTCGGTACTATATGTCTATATATTTTGCTAGATCCAATAAAAACTACATTATATTTGTCTTTGTTTTTAGTAAAGTTTTCCAACTTAGAAGTAACTACAGGAATTTCTGGAGATGGTATAATTTTACCAAAAATTATGCTCCCTATGCCAAGGCTAATTAAGAAAATCGTACATCTCCAACCGTAAATAGCTAACCGATCAAATTTTAATTTTTTCTGCTGGTTATTTGTTGCTTTATTCTTCATTTTTCCTTGATTAAATTAGAAAACTGTAGAACAATCTGAGATATATCTCCCATTACTATCTCTAGAGACTATATATCCTTGATATGGGTTTGTGACTTCTATAAATCTTTGAGTTCCACTACCAATTTCTTCATTTCCGGTAACTTCTATTCTTTGACCATTTTCTACTACTCCAAGTCTACGACTCGCTGAGTTGCGTGTCTCAAAAATATATAGTCCATTTGGTCTGAGTACATAACAAGTTTTTGACTTAATTCTTCCTTTAGCTTGGTAATTAATTACACGTTCCGTAAGGCCATTTTCTGTTCTTGAATCTACACGATATTGATCTGGGCCAATAATATATTCAATTCCTTGTACTGGGTCATAAGCGGCCCAAGAAGTACCTCTTTTGATCGCATTACCAACTATCAACCAATCTTGCTCAGTTCCATTTTTTGGTTGACTAATGAATATATACTCACCTTTCCGGGTTTCGCAAATATTTATCTTAAAGTTTGTAGTTTCATAATTTGCTTTCTCAGAGCCATATCCATAACAGGTCTGTCCCTGCGATGGCAGAATTACAGTCCCCAACACTAAAGCCGTTGTCAAACCTCCAACGGTGGCTAATCGGTGTTTCATTGTTTCTCCCCTTTCTGCCATTGGATAGTAGCAAAGCTCAATGATTTTACCACAAGTTGAGAAAAATATCTCTCCTAAAATAAAATAAGTCAAGTATAATTGGATATTCTTAACTTTCTCATAAACTTTTCTATGAAAAACTTATAGTTAAATTGTGTAAAAATACTAAAAAGTAAATAAAAATCATTTTAGAGAGAGGTCTCTTATGGTAGCGATAACAGACCGAGTAAAAAATAGACTCACAATAGAGACGAATAAAATTGCTCCTGATACAACGGCCATTCGCTCCCTGGATTGGGACCGTGATCGCTTTGATATCGAATTTGGTCTACAGAATGGTACCACATATAACTCCTTTATCATTCGAGGGGAAAAAACTGCCCTAGTAGATACATCCCATGAAAAGTTTCGCCAGTTATACCTAGATATCCTGTGGGGTCTGATCAAACCTACTGAAATAGATTACTTAGTTATTAGCCATACTGAACCAGATCATAGTGGTTTAGTCAAAGATGTTATTGAATTAGCTCCTCAAGTTACAGTAGTTGGGGCAAAAGTAGCAATTCAATTTTTAGAAAATTTAACTCACATACCATTTAATAAGCAAATTGTCAAAAATGGCGACCAATTAGATTTAGGTAATGGTCACGTTTTAGAATTTGTTTCGGCTCCAAATTTACATTGGCCTGATACAATTTTTAGCTACGATCGCAAAACCCAAATCCTATTTACCTGTGATGCTTTTGGGATGCACTATTGCTCAGACAAAACTTATGATGAAAACCTGAGTGACATAGAAGCAGATTATAAATTCTATTATGAATGTCTGATGGCTCCCAATGCTCGCTCAGTCTTAAATGCCATGAAAAAAATGAAAGCACTGGGAGATATTACCACCATTGCCACAGGTCATGGCCCCCTCCTACGTCATAACTTAGTAGAACTAACAAACCGTTATGAAGAGTGGAGTAAAGCAAAAAGTAAAGCAGAGACAACAGTCGCAGTATTTTATACCTCTGATTATGGTTATAGCGATCGCCTCTCTCAAGCTATTGCCCACGGGATAATCAAAACAGGGGTAGCGGTAGAAATGATGGACTTAAAATCTGCTGACCCGCAAGAAGTAAGGGAACTGGTAGAAATGGCCAAAGGAATCGCGATCGCAGCGCCACCCAGCACAGGTCCAGTAGCTAGCACTGCTGAAATAGCTATAAGTACTATTTTGGCAGCAGCGAATAAAAAGCAAGCATTTGGTTTGTTTGAATCAGGTGGTGGGGATGACCTTTCAATTTATCCTCTTGCCAACCAGTTTAAAGAATTAGGACTCAAGCAGGCATTCCCCAATATTACAATCAAAGAAACGCCTTCAGAATTAACTTACAAATTATGTGAGGAAGCGGGGACAGATGCAGGGCAACTTTTGACTCTCAAGGAGACTATCAAGCAAATGAAATCTCTTGACGACGATCTGGATAAAGCTTTAGGTCGTCTGAGTGGAGGTTTGTATATTATTACTGCTACTAAAGGTGAGATTAGTAGTGCCATGTTAGCCTCTTGGGTAGTGCAAGCTAGTTTCCAACCTTTAGGAGTTTCTATTGCAGTAGCAAAAGACCGAGCTATTGAGGCACTAATGCAAGTAGGCGATCGCTTTATTTTAAACGTATTGCGGGAAGATAACTATCAAGGTCTAATGCGACATTTTCTGAAGCGCTTTCCACCTGGTGCAGACCGTTTTGCCGGAGTCAATACTCAAACTGCTAATAATGGTAGCCCTATTTTAAGTGATGCTCTAGCTTATTTAGAATGTGAAGTTGCAAGTCGGATGGAAGCAAGCGACCATTGGCTGATTTATGCAACTGTTGATACTGGCCGAGTTAGTGACTCAGATATTTTGCCTGCAGTGCATCATAGAAGAGTAGGTAATCATTATTAATTGAGTCTATGATGAGGTGACAATAAACAACAGGTTTTATTGCTGTAGCACCTCAACATTATTCTGAATAGAAGTGCGAGTGTTTGGGCAACCAGATGTTCGCACTATCCTTATTCTCGATATTTGAACAAGATTTTTCAAAGTTTATAATTATCTGTCAAATATTTGCAGGCTAGTTCATTAATGGATAATGGATAATGGATAATGGATAATGGATAATTGATAATTACCTTTGATTAAAACCGTTTGGGAATTGAATATCAGGAAATATCATTTCTTCTCAAGGGGAGATTGGATATGGCGTTTAGCATTCCGCACAACTTCGTTAACGCTGCGGACATGAAACGCGTAGCGTCCCGGAGGGAAAGGAAACTTCGCCATCTCTCGACCGCTTTTTTCCCATATCAAAGGGGAGGCTTTAAACCAGAATTATTAATAAGTAATAATTGGGTAATGCTCTCATACACTTTATGTTGCTGCACTTTTGTACTTCACATAGACATCTTCAGAAAAGAGGGAGTACGGAGTATAGGGAAAGAATTGATAATTTCTGTTGTATAGAACCCATTTGGTATCTCTAAAAAATTAGGCGATCGCTAACCTCTTAAG
>NZ_JBNHER010000247.1:0-44792 GCF_050015975.1 Dapis purpurea BLCC-M126
TCAATTATCAATTAATGAACTCCTGTCTCCTGTCTCCTAACTCGTAGCTAACGCGCATATTTATAAAGATACGCTTAGGGGTTCTACAAGCGAAAAATTTGGCAATGGCGCTTGTGAAGAGAACATTTTTTTATGCCGAATTAAGCGGATTTGATATAACTATTTGAGCAATAGTATATTACTACCCATTTAGGGCGCGGACATTGGTAAATCCTGTTGACAGAATATTTGGGCTCCGAAGACTCACTCAGATTACTTTTGACTTTTTACTTGAGTGTAGCGCTATATCAGTGCCAATTTTTGAAGTGTCTACTTTTAGGGTAATCCTCCTTTCCGATATTAACAGTAAAATGTGGGATTAGCCTGATGTCTAAGATGTTGTGATTAGAATAGTGGCATATATCTATCACTATTTGGAGAGCAAAGTTACTACAGTTAAAGCATAGAGTTAATCAAGGAATTTAACAATGACATCTAACTTCTGCCTCGAACAAGTCAACTCCCAGTCTCCCTCCTTTGTTGCTCATACTAATACAGATTCTTGTATCACTATTGCCTGGCTTGACTTAGTAGCATCAACAGTAGACAATTTTGATGGAGATGATTGGTTAGCCTTATGTGGTGATATTGACGAAGGTGAAATTTACCGAGATTGGTTTATTTGGCAAGATGTAGACTTTTCCGAAGAGTGGGAAGCTTACGATTTGGTTACTAACAAGAGATTTGTGACAACAGATTTATCCTTACTTAAGGCTAAAATTGATGCAATAGAAGATGCCAGAAGCAACATATCCATCAGAAACTGAGAAAATTAATTATTGTGAAAAAACACTGTTATTGCAGGTAGCAAAACTTATCTGTTATCTGCATTGCTACTTTATAATGTTTATTGATCATCAAAAATATCCCTATACATTATTAATCTCATCAATGATGAAAATCACAATTGACCTATGGCATAAATCACTTACATTTTATCTATTTCCATATAATATCAAAATATAAATTAAATTAACAAATACTATTAAAAGTTTAATTTTAGTCTACTCTAATACTTTCAGTATTTTTTTTATTACTTTATTAAATTTTCCTCAGAGAAACACAACGGTTTCCCTTAACTTTGCAGCTTATTCAAGCTGCATTTTTTTTAATTGTAGTAGCGTTGCTAAATTAAGATATGAAAAATAATCTGTGCAAAAAATTTGGATTATTGAGAATTATAATCTCGGAATATTTGCACATATTAGGGTTTATAGTTTAAATCAGGAAAGCCAAAAATAGTAGTGCAAGAGAGGATTTGTTGTTGGGGAATTCACCATTATCTCCAAAACTTTAATCTCTGGTATTATAAGTAAAGTAGGCGAATTACTAAAATCAGGAAAAACTAATGGCAACAGCTATTTTGAACGGGGTTGTTTTAGCACAGAGCGATGAGTGTGAAATTGTCGAAGGTAATTATTATTTCCCATCAGATACGGTGAACCGTCAATATTTCAAAGAAACTAATACCCATACTAACTGTTTCTGGAAAGGTAATGCGAGCTACTACAATATTGAAGTCGATGGTAAAGTCAAAAAAGATGGTGCTTGGTATTATCCTAGTCCTAAAGAAAAAGCCAAAAAGATTCAAAACTATATGGCCTTTTATCCTCCTGTGAAAATAGAAACCTAGGAAGAAAAATTGGCCACAATCATTCTAAATTATTCATCCACAAAACAACAACAAGATCAAACTATGTTTTTTCTAGCTCTTTGTGGAATAATCGCCTCTGAAGCGATCTTAAATTTATGGGGGTAAATACAGAAAGCGAAAACTTATCTAAAGTTCCTCAAACTTACTTATAATTATAGCTATAAAACGATTTAGGAGTAAGTTTGTTCAGTTGTCTATCCATTGAGTCCCTATCAACTACAATTAAGGTATGAAGCTAGTTGAACGTCATGTTATAACGAAAAATCATCCTTTTTGGTCTGAAATTGACCACAAGGCTTTTTTATCTAAAAATCTGTTTAATTTAACTAACTACTATTATCGTCAATATTTCTTTACTACTCAAAAGAAATTAAATTTTACTGAACTTTATCACCAGGTATCTAAAACTTCCGATTATCAAGCTTTACCTACCAAGGTAAGTAAGCAAATTATTAGGAGATTAGCTCAAAGTTGGACAAGTTATTTTTCGGCTTTAAAAGAATGGAAAAAACAGCCTAGTAAATTTTTAGGAAAACCGAAAATTCCCAAATATAAACATAAGACAAAAGGCCGAAATATTCTGCCCTATCCAGATGAATCAATTTACAAAAAAGCCTTAAAAACAGGAATTTGTCATCTGTCGATGAGTGAAATAAAAATTCCCACCTCACAGACCGAAATAATAGAAGCCAGAATTATCCCCAAAAGTAGCTGTTATCTAATAGAAATAGTCTATGAAAAATCGGAGGAAACAACAGATAATCAACAAATAGCAGGAGTAGATTTAGGAGTAAATAACTTAATAGCTGTAACAACAAATCAAACAGGAACTGCACCTCTTTTGATTAAAGGCAGGCCATTAAAAGCCATTAACACATTTTATAATAAACAGCGCTCTTGTTTACAATCTCAATTACAAGCTAACCACAATCAAAAGACATCTCCGAAGTTAAAAAAATTAACTCACAAACGAAATTGTCGAGTAGAAAACTATCTCCATACAGCAAGTAAAAGAGTAATAGATTGGTGTGTAAACCAGGAAATAGGCATCTTAATTATTGGGCATAACCAGACATGGAAACAGGAGGTAAAATTAGGTAAAAAGAACAATCAACAATTTGTGAATATCCCTCATTATAGGTTAATAGAGATGTTAAGGTATAAAGCCAAATTAATCGGAATAAAAGTAATGATTACAGAAGAATCTTATACATCTCAATCGAGCTTTTTAGATGGGGATGATTTACCAAAATATGGAGATAAAAAACCTAATTTTAGTGGAAAAAGAGTAACAAGAGGGTTGTATAAAACCAGGGAAAATAAATTATTAAATGCAGATGTAAATGGGTCGTTGAACATTATTAAAAAAGTAATTCCTGATGTCTTTGACCAAGGAATAAAGGGTTTGCCGTTTAACCCTGTGGTGCTCGATCCACTACGAACAACTAAGCTTTCAGATTTTTGAGTAAGTTTGAGTAAGTTTAGTTGAGCGGTTCCTTAATTTTCTAGATATCCCAATTATTATAATTATTACTAACAAAGAAAATGGTTTCTGACGGCCTCATTTTTATACTTTTTCTTATCTTCCTGATCCTGCTATTTTTTGGGTCTGGTCTCTAGATTGACAAAAATCATATCGTGAACCATTTAGTCTAAGAGCTAATATATCAAGATTATACTAAAGAGAATCTGATATGATCGTTGCAAGACAGTGATTCAACAAGTTAAGCTTTAATCAAATATTATTACCCGATGCAATGTCAAACTTGACTTTTATACCAAAGATTGCTATTGGGGTAATAATTGGCTCAACCATTTATGATTAGTCTTTCAGTTCCCCCCCTCGCAATTCTGGTTGAGAAGCTCCTTTAATATTTAGTTTATTAATCATCATCTAAAATAAAATTTCCACATTTTAAGACATCTGACTTTATAATATTAGACAGGTGACTGTTAGAGGATGTCCAGATGTTATTCCCAGATCAAGTTTCTCAGAACTCAGAAACTGAACCCATCCCTAGAATATATCAAATTTTAGGATTTGACAGAATACCTAAAAATATTTTGGAATTGCCCCAAGAACTGCAAATAGTCAGTATAATTCGTCAGGGATTTTCAATAATTTCTGTAATTAAAGTAGCAGAATATTGTGGTATTTCTGAGTCACAAATGGCAGCTTTATTAGCAACTTCCGAACGGACTATATCTAGGCGCAAGAAAGATCAGAAACCTCTCGATCTTTCAGAATCAGATAGACTTTATCGTATTGCCAGAATTTTTGCACACACATTAGATGTATTTGAAAATGTGGAAACAGCAAGAGATTGGTTGAAAAAATCAAATCGTGCCTTGGCTGGAAAAACTCCTTTAGAACTATTAGATACAGATGCAGGCACACAACAAGTAGATGAACTTTTGAATAAAATAGAGTATGGAGTATATAGCTAATGATTAATGATTGATTATTAATGGCTAATGCTTGTTAGTCATCAATAAAAACTAATAGAAATAGGTCGGTTCTTAACTACCTATTGATAGTTGAATAATGAGTTTTAGCTAACTATCAGCTAAAAATTCAAGGGTTTAAGTACCCCACGATATTTGAAAAATTAGTGGTGTGTGTTAATGGGGGTTATAAGATGAGGAGTAATAACTCTATAGTCCCCCATTATACATCTTGAGAAGCTGATAACACAGTTCCTATTGAAGAAGCTTGTTGATAGCTAAGTGCTAAGTACTGCTTCAATCAACCCAAAAAATCACTATAAATCCTGGTTTTTTCTTAAATTAATAATAATTAAAAAGATAATAATTATGAGTTTAACAGTATGGCGAATCTCTCATAAAAAATACATTGATATTGCTTTTACAGGTGAAGCTTATAGTCCTAGTAGAGGTCGTTGGAATTCTAAAGGAACAGCTTTAATTTATACTTCAGCAACATTATCTCTAGCCGCATTAGAAACTTTAGTTTGCATGGAAATAGAAAATTTTGGTAATATATTTGTATCTATTAGTGTAAGAATTCCTGATAATTTTCCAATTAAACAAGTAGATGAATCTCTATTACCTCATAACTGGCGTGATACTCCTCCACCGGAAGCTTTAGCCTCTATTGGAGATAAATGGTTGAGTTCTAAAACTACAGCAGTTTTGAGGGTTCCTTCTGCTATTATTCCCCAAGAATATAATTATTTGATTAATCCTCTACATCCAGATTTTGAGAAAATTTCAATTGCTCCACCTCAGCCTTTTATCTTAAACCGCAATCTAAAAAGTATCAACAAAAATTTGTTGGCAAAATTTTAGAACTAGGGGTTGATGGCAGGGCTGTTTCATTCTCTTGAAAGACAGATGGGGAGACAAAGGAGATTTTCGTTCCTAGTTCGTTTCAAAATCATCAAATTTATCCCACAATCATTTGAGTCTATTAATCAATTATCAGTCATTTGAGGCGTACTTATGAGAATAATCAGTTAGGCTTTAATCAGCTAGTTCGTTCAAATCTAGAGTTATTTAGTTGTATTTTGCCATGTTTCTACCTCTAAATCCCTCCTGCACCTTAAAAAAGCTAACTTCTTGCTTTTTGAAACAGCCCTAGGGGGAGATGGGGAGATGGGGAGATGAAATGGCAACAAAATATAACATTAGTATGCAAAATGGTATAGAATTTGTAATAATTGTCTAGCTCAAGTTGATTGGAATTGTAATTAGAAATTCTGTACCTTTTCCTATCTGAGAATTACATTCTAGTTTTCCTTGATGTTTTTCTACAATAATTTGGTAACTAATCGAAAGTCCTAATCCAGTTCCTTTTCCAATAGGTTTTGTGGTAAAGAAGGGATCAAATAAATTCGATCTAACTTTTTCAATCATTCCTCCCCCATTGTCACCTATCAAAATTTCTACCCAATTGTCTTCCCTTACTTGAGTTTTTATCTTTATACAACCAGCATTACACTGCTTTTCTTCACAAGATTGAGAAGATTGGTTATCTTCAATTGCATCAATAGCATTACCGATAATATTCATAAATACTTGATTGAGTTGTCCTGCATAACAGTTGATACTAGGAAGTTGACCATATTCTTTAATTACTTCAATACCAAGAAATCCTGGTTTAGCTTTGAAGCGATTTTGTAAAATCATTAAAGTGCTGTCAATTCCTTCATGCAGATCGACTTCTTTAATTTCTGCTTCATCCAGACGCGAAAAATTTCGCAGTGATTTGACAATTTCTAGAATTCGCTCTGTTCCAATTTCCATAGATTTGAGAACTTTTTTGATATCTTCTTGGAGAAAGTTTAATTCAATAGCTTCAATTTCTTCCTCAATTTCAGGATGGGGATCGGGATAATGATTTTGATAGAGTTGAAGTAAATTGAGTAACTCTTGAGTATAATCTGCTGCATAAATAACATTTCCATGAATAAAGTTAACTGGATTATTAATTTCATGGGCAACCCCGGCAACCATTTGACCTAAGCTTGACATTTTTTCACTTTGAATCATCTGAGCTTGAGTCCATTTCAGTTCTTCTAAGGTTTGCTGTAATTCTTGTGTTTGTGCTTTTAATTGAGCTTCTGATTCTCGTAGAGCATTCTCAGCAAGTTGACGATCGCTAGCTTCAATTGCTAAAGAAACCATATTAGCAATTGAACGGACAAAAAATTCATCTTCAATAGTCCAATATTTGATTTTACTGCACTTTTCTATACAGATAATACCCAGCATTTCTCCACCGATCCAAATCCCAGCGTCAAGCATAGAAAAAATATCTAAAGGTTTGAGATAGCTCTCAGAAAATTCCTTCGTTCTAGGATCGTTACGAGCATCATTAGCGGCAATAATATTATCTTGTAGTGAGCTAATCGCTTGTAAATAATTAGGATAATCCTTGAGGTTAAGATTTATTTCTCCAATATGTTCATTGAGTTTGTGTTGGTACAAATCTAAAGATTTTAAATAAGTTTTTGAGTCATCATACAACCAGACTCCCACTCGTTCAACCTCTAATATTTTCGCGGTAGCTTCCGTAATTGCTTGTATACCTGTTGATAAATCTCCTTGATTTACAGCTCGATTTTGAGCAAGTTCCATTAATATTCTATTGTCATTTTGCAGTCTAGTTTGACTTTGTTTGCGCTCGCGAATTTCTATAATTAGCTGTTCTTGGGTATAATTTAACTCTTTTAAAGTTAGCTTTTTTTCTTCAAGTTCTTTTTGCAGTTCAGTTTGAATAATCGCCTGACTTGCTAGTGGACGTAATAGCAAAACAATCCCACCTACACCCAAAATAGTCAAAACAATTATGACAATTGCAATAGTAAAAATTTGGCGATTTATGCGAGCATACAATTCCTGACGTTCGATGGCGATCACCAGTCCCCAATTTACTTCTGATACAGGTTCATAGGCAATCATTTGACCATAACTCCAAAACTTAAGTTTGACAAATATTACTCCATAATCTTCAGAAAATAAAGTTTTTTCCAACGCTTCAGCAATTGATTCGGATAAACTTTTATTTTCATTTTTAGATGATAAAAATAATTTTATATTTTGTTCTTCTAAGGTTCCTAAAAAGACTTCTCCAGTTTTACCAAGACCCCTATTATCTCTGATAATTTTTTCTAAACCCTGGATTTTAAACAAAACCAAATCTGTACCTACTTGCTGTTTTTTTGAATTAATAATTGGTTGACTAATAACCAGATAAAATTCATTTTTTATGCGAATTGGATTACTAATTTTATATTTTTGGATTGGCAATTTCCAAAGTGTTTTAGGGATAGGTAAACCAAGTTCAACTACTAATTGGTTGTCTATACCAAAGCGACTAATTCCAACTACATCTTCACTCTGACTAAGGGCATCTTCTAGATCACCTGCTACTATAGAAATATCAAAATCAGATTTATTATTGTTGCGGTTATAAATTTCTAATTCTCGTCTTGCGTAGGTACGACTAGCAATTTGTGAAGTAATACCCCTAGCCCTAGAAAGAAATTCTTCCACTGCTAATCTTCGAGTTCGTAAAGCTGACTGTAAGTTACTTTCTTCATTCCTTCTGAGTTTTTCATAAAGGGGGAATATACTTATTATTGCTACCAATATACTGATAGTAAATATTCCTACTGCAGAATAAAAGATTAATAACCGTTGTAATTGTTTAGAGTTCATTCTTTTACCGAAAAATTGGATTTAAAGCCTTCCTCTTCAGGTTGGGAATGAGAATTAAATAAAGCCCAGAATTTTTTTTAAGAATTCCCATTATAGGGAGCTTAGGAAATTCAACTTGTGTCGAGAATAAAATCCTCATTCCGTAGGTTGTTTCATTCTTCAGGAAATAGCTATAGGCGAGAGGAAAAATAAGAGGAATAAGGCATAAAAAGAATAAGCATTCTCATCGTAACCATTACCGAATAATACAATTTATCAAAAAATTTTCTACACTTTATTGAGTAGGGGAGTAAGGGAGTGGGGGATTGGGGATAGAAGTAAACATAATAATAATTAACATGAACTAGCTAATAATTAGGGAATAAGTTATTTAGCCGATGTTAATTACTTAATAACTGAAGTGTCATCTAAGTATAGCATTAATGCATGGGAATTGGTATAATTAAGGTCTAAAGCCTCTCCTTAAAAGGAGAGGTAATTATTAACTACCTATCAGCTTTTCCGTTCCGGAATGATCCGCAAACAGGATTTAGCTGTCAGCTAAAAAATTAAGGGTAACTGTCCCCCACAAAGGAGTGAAAAAATTAGTGATGCCCCTTTTATGGGGGATTCAGACTCCCATTATACACCTTGAAAATGCTGACTGCTGAAGTGCTGATAGCTGACTGCTACTTCAATAATTAATTATTAATTATTAATTATTGAAAGGAATCCTCAATTTTTAGGAAAATAAATATCTGTATGTGCCTCTTGTCTCTTGGCCATTTAACTATTGTACTTGACTACCGTGAACTCTAGGATCGGCTTGACTTGCTTTGATCGGTGCTAATGAGGCATCAAATTCAGAACCTTGACCAACTGTACCATTATATGGTAGAGAACTTCCGGCAACTAAAGCTTCTATATTTGCTGCCATGAGAGACTTCGGTATCTCTCCAATAGTCTGGCCAACTTCAGTTCCCTCTCGATCTAAAAACACGAAGTGGGGAATACCATCTACCCGGTATTTAACCAATTCTGGTAACCACTTGCTATTATCGACATTCAACATTACAAAGTTGGTATTCTCAGCATATTTTTGTCTAATTTCCTCTAACTCAGGAGCCATAGCTTGACAACTGGTACACCAATTAGCATAAAACTCAACTAAAGTGGGCTTATCATTACTGAAAGCTATATCTAGAGGTGTTGAAGTTTCAGCCATTTCATTTAGAGAAACAGAGGTAGTCTCGGTTCGTAATCCGATAAAAATGGTTACTGATAAAGCGATCGCAACCAAAACAATAATGAAATTTCTCAGACGCATCGCCAAAGAAGAACTGTTTGTAGGATTAGATGGGTTTACATTCATTGTGAGAAAATTAAATAATTATTACAATTACCAGGTCTTTTTGAGAGGTGGCATGAAAACAATGTAGCCTTTGAGACTAGACAACTAAAGTCTTCTTGTTATATGGTATAATTAATAGCAATTTCCAGTTAGAAAAATCTATGGTTGTCAGCGAGTTTTAGTCGCTCAAATTTCAGGTATATCAACCACACAGTAAAAATACAACTTTTGTAGGGACGTTCGATGGAACGTCCCTACTGTGTTCTAATATAATCAAAACTGCTGTAACTAAATAATCAGATAATGAAAAAAATCAATTTTCTAATTTATAAATAGAGGATTAACTTGTGAAAAAAAGAGTAACATTAACATTTCCACAACGGTCAATTCATATGCCAATTACCTATAGATTAGCAAAAGATTTTAATGTTGCTGCTAATATTATTCGCGCTCAAGTAGCACCAAATCAAGTAGGTAAATTAGTGCTAGAATTATCAGGAGATATTGATGAGTTAGAAGCTGCACTAGAGTGGATGAGACTGCAAAATATAGATGTATGTCTAACTAGCAGAGAAATTTTAATCAATGAAAATAGCTGCGTAGACTGTGGTTTATGTACTGGTGTATGTCCTACAGAAGCTCTAAGTCTAGAACCTAATACCTTTCGTCTCAATTTTGTCAGATCCCGTTGCATTGTATGTGAACAATGTATTCCTACCTGTCCAGTTAAAGCAATTTCTACTAACCTATAAAATAATGTGAAACCAATACCTTTAGTTTCTTTCAGTCTACTTTTAATCAGTTATAGTATTTTGGGCTGGAGTCTAGCCAATGCTCAAGTTTCTCTGGTTTTATATCTAGTTGTTATAGCTGGTATTTTTTTATTAGATACAATTTTAACCTTTCGTTTACTTGATTTAAAAGCAATAGTTCCCTGGTTTCAATCTGATATTTTTACTTTCCTTTCTGCAATTTTTATTGCTTTTTTATTTGTAGTTTTCATTAGATGGATCAATATTTTTGTCCATGGTTTAGTATTGGTATCTGCAGGAATATTAGGTAAATTAGAGACTCAAGTTTATGGTTTAAAAAAATGGCAATCTTTTGGCATTTTACTAATTATTTCAGAGGGTGGTTTTGCTCTGGGAAGCGTACTTTACATATTCCTCAAAAACTATACATAGTAATCCTATTTTTTTATGTTTGAATATTATACCAAGCGTGAAAAAACAATGCTATACTTAGGTGAAATTTCAATTATTCAGTAATTAACATAGGCGCATGGAACATTTTTGATAATTACCATCCCAGTTACTGTTAATTATTGATCTTTATTACTTCTTTATCACTCTCCTACTCCCCATTTAGCTAAAACTCTATTTTCTAAAGCTTAGGAATTGGGAATTACTAAAGCAAAATTTTAAATAAAAATAACTGTGATCCTAGTTACAAAAAATACTGCTGTATTAACTTGTTGTGAATGTAGGATTCAGAAATAGTGGGCAGTCTGAGGAAAGGCAGTATGGGCTAATTAAATTTGAGGGGTCATATAGCAATCCTATTTTATTCGTGTCAAAAATCTTGCCACTTTTTGGGAATAGGTATAGAGGGAATGGTTAATGGACAATAGTTCCAGAGTTTATTTCTAGTTTTTGAATTGTTACAACCTATTTATGATTGCTATACCATTATCAGACAGCTTTATTTGACAACTACTTTCTACTTTGTAACTTAAGTATTGTCCCAAATGTTACTCAACCACAATTACTAATTCCCTTAGCTCATCTATAGAACGCCTAAGCGTATCTCCAGAAAATAGGTCGCAGAGATAAGAAATTGATAATTTATGGGTAATAATTGATTTGATGATTGGATTTTGGGAGATATCTAATACACCCAATCTCCCCATCTCCTCCTCTACTTTTAAATAGATACCAAATGGGTTTTATATTGATTCATTAGTCCCTGATTTAGACATGACAAAAATTTTTTCTCTATTAAGTAGAGAATATCCCGTATTTCCCCCTTTTCCCTAATAACTTTTATTTGTGGGTATTTAACAAGACATGAAATAACTATCTTTTTTGAATTTAGTATTTAAGTACACAAATAAATCAAATTGGCAGCATCAACATCAGCAATTTAGCCTAGGTTATTTGTAGAAATGTAAAGTTTAGAAATGTAAACCGTAGTTGTTATGGACGTTTAAAAATTGTCACAAATAAACCTACCAATAATAGTTAATTTCTGAGATAATAAAAAATAAGCGTTTAACTGTTCTTGACCCCTACCTATCAATGGTCGGGGTTTTTTATATCTAATTACTGTACAAATTTCATTTACTCCAGATATTATCGGATTATTACCAATTTTCTATAGGGAGAAATTACTATCTATAATCTTATCGACATAAAATATGAATTCATATTTTTTTTAAAATTCAAACATTGGAATCGACAAGTCATTGACTAATTAACTTACTACCCTTGACTTTACCACCCTTTTGATTTCTTCTAGCACTAACATTGTCACTTCTTCAGGAGTATCTTTACTACTAATATTAACATGAACATCTGCATTCGCATAAAGTGGTTTTCTTTCCTCTAAAAGCTCCTGAAGTTTACCCAAGGGGTTACTATTCTGAAGTAGAGGTCTAGTCCGATCACCTTGCAAGCGACTATATAAAACTTCTACTGGAGCATCTAACCAAACTATTATGCCATGTTGCAAATAACTCCAGTTAAAACGGTTAGTAACTATACCACCACCTGTCGCAATAGTCAATTTTTTGTAACTAGATACTTCTGACAATATATTTCTTTCTAACTCTCGAAACGCTGCCTCACCCTCAGTAGCAAAAATTTCGCTAATTGACTTGCCAGCAGCTTGAGAAATCAAACTATCCGTATCTAGAAAACGATATCCCAACTGTTGGGCTAACAAATGTCCCACAGTTGTTTTGCCAGCGCCCATCATCCCAACTAAATAAAGATTTACTCCTTCTAACAATTCCCTATTAACAATCTCCATATTTATCCAAATAATTGGCTCTAAAACTCCGCCTTTTAATCAGTTAGCCTCCTACGGAGGAACTGCCTTAACAGTTATCAGCTAAATATTTTTCTAGTTTTATCAAAATAACAAAGTAAGAATTTAACTTCTGACTTCTGAGTTCTGACTTCTGACTTCTTTAAGACTCACTGCCTTGTTTATTAGCTTTATCAGGAACTTCGTCTTGAGTCTCTTCATTTTCAGTAGGTTTAGATATATCTGGAGGTGGGGGAGGAGTAATCACCCGATAATCTGCATCATACACAGATTCGGTTTGACCAACCCCAGAACTACTAGGATCGCGATAACCATAAGAATAGACAGAACCAGACCACGACTCTGTTTTTGGCTGTTGTTCTGCTTCATAATTTTGCTGTGCAGAACTTTGATTAAAAGACCCTTGTGGCTCTTCAATATCTTGTTGTTTTGTGCTACTGTCCCAAGAAGGATTAACTTTAGGAGGCTCTTGTTCCCAGTCATCAAAGTTTTCATCTTCCTCAGTTGGTTGAGAATCTTTATTTAGATTAAAGGAACTTTGAGAATCTGAAATTCCTTGAGACTGTGAATATCTATCCCTACTTTCTTCTGGTTGATCTGGATATTGAGATTTTCTAGAGCGAGGTCTGGAAGGTTGTAAACTTCGTTTCAACAGGTAATTGGAAAGTCCAAAGATACCATAAATTAACAAGTAAGTAATTAAACCCGCAATCAGAGCGCCTAAAATCCATACAGATAGAGGTAAAGGTATAGATTTTAACCCCAGAAAAGTTAAGGACAAACTAGGAGACCAATTTTGCCAAGCAAATAAGGCCAACCCACCGATGACTACAATTAAAACAATTAACAATAGTAAATTCCGATTTCTATTCATTGCCTATCCACCTTTTAATAGGAACACAATCTAAACCAAATTGGTCTAAAGCACGAGCTACCACAAAGTCTACCAAATCTTCTACAGTTTGGGGATTATGATACCAGGCCGGGATTGCTGGGACAATTCTTGCTCCTGCTTCTGCCAGAGTAGTTAAATTTCGTAAATGAATCAAGCTCAAAGGTGTTTCCCGAGGCACTACGATTAGTTTACCACCCTCTTTTAATTGTACATCTGCTGCCCGCTCTAGTAAATCTGAACTGAATCCAGCGGCCAATTTACTTACTGTTCCCATACTACAAGGGATAATTATCATACCCTGAGTTCGATAGGAACCACTCGCAACATTTGCCCCTATATCTTGCCAAGGATGACAATAGAGTTTACCGTTACTTTCTTCTCCAGCTTGCTCTCGCCAGAATTTTTCTTGTCTAGTTGGTTCAGCAGGCATTTTAATATTTTGCTCTGCTTGCCATACTGAATAAGTAGCTTTTGATGCTACTAAGTCAATAGTGTAATTAGCTGCCAGTAAAAACTTAATGCTTCTAACAGCGTAAATTAGTCCTGATGCTCCTGTAACTCCGATAACTATCGGTAGTTCAGGAGTAGAAACAAAATTACTCATGTTTGAATAAATCTTCAAAAACTTCTTTTCATTTCCTAGAATATTGGTGTGGCAAAATCAGGCAATAATGATATCAAAAAGTAGATATTTTTTTAATCGGTCTTTACTCAACTATATAGATAGCGGATATATTTTAATTTCTCCCCTATTCCCTGTTAATTAGACATCTCCGATAATTCACCTGAAACCATTATAAAAAGGTTGTTTAATCTTAATTTTCGGAGAGGTCTATTAAAGTAGGGTTCAGCAATCAGCAATCCGTAGGATCATTTGTGTGAGCATACAAGGGGTATTTTAACCCAAGCGACTAAAAGCTGTTTTGCTACGGCATAACTCCGTTCTTCATGTTCGGTAGTCAAACGCACTCGCGACATAAATGTGAATCATTCAGGCACGGAAATGCACTTAAGCTGATAGCTAGTATATTAGAAGCGATAAGGATTACTAGAGGAAGAGAACTCTTCATCCTCAAAAGCAGTGCTGCCACCACTGACTGCAACTAAGTCAATTTGCTGGCGGTAATAATCAACACTCTTAACCTGTACTTCTACCATATCTCCTAGTCTATATTGGTTACGATTTTTGCGTCCGACAAGTGTTTGTTGTCGGGAACGATATTCATACCAATCATCCTTCAGAGAAGATACATGAACTAAACCTTCTACTCTGAAAGTCTCTGTAGACTGAGAGGCAATTTCAATTTCTACAAAGAAACCGTAAGATTGCACTCCTGTAATCAAACCTTGGAAAGTTTGACCAGTACGTTCTTTCATTAATCCAGTTTTAATCAATCCTTCTAAGTCTTCTTGGCCATCTTGTGACACATTTTCTCGTTCAGTTAAATGTACTACTACTGATGTTAGTTGTGCTTCCAATTCTTGCTGTATTTCTGGAGCTAAAACATTCCAGGAAATTTTGCCATGACATGAAGAATGTCCTAATTCTACACCTTCTTTAGAACGACTAGAACGGCGATCGCGACCTTCATTAAATACAGTATGTAATACTCGTGAAATCAGTAAATCGGAATATCTGGAAATTGTTGATGTACAATGAACATAACCATGTTGTAGAGCTAATCCAAAATGAGGTTGAGCAATGGTACTGTAAATTGCTGGTTTCAAAGTATCCTCAAGCAAGTATGTCAGCACTCTTTCTGATTTTGATGTGGTAAATTCCTGAACAAATGCTTGATAGTCAGCGGGCTGTACATCCTCTTCATCTTCTAGATATAAGTCAGCTCCAAGATTACTAGCTAATTTAATAAATTCTTGGATATCTCCTGGATCTGGGGAATTTTGGACTCGATAAATTGCAGGTACTCCTAGTGCTAGCAAGTGACTCGCTATTGCTTGGTTTGCTAAGACGATTAATTCTGCCACCATGGAACGAGCTGGAAACATTTCAGGAACTATCATTGCTCCCAATGGACCCTCATCGTTATAGTAGCTTTTTTCATCTGGTAAATTTAGGTCAAAAGCACCTCTTCGTAATCTGGCACTTCGGATTGCTTGACTGACATCTTGGAGTTTGTTGATAGCACTCTCCAGTTGCTCTGAACTTATATTAACTAATTCTTCTGTGTTACCATTAATAATTTTTGTGGTCTGCTCATAGCTGAGATGAGCATCTACCTGGATGACACTAGGTTCAATTTCAAACTCAACTATCTGACCGTTTTTATTGACAGTAATGAGGATAGATATAGCTAGTCGGTCTTTTTCTGGTAGTAAGGAAAAGTAATCGCTTGATAATCCGTCTGGCAATATAGGAACTACTTTATCTCGCAGATATATACTAATACTTCGCTTACGAGCTTCTTTATCTAGTTGGGAGTCTGCTTTAATAAAGTAGGCTACATCAGCAATGTGAACTCCTACTCGCCAATAACCAGAGGTTGTAGTTTCTATACTCAGAGCATGATTAATGTCTTTCTTGTTGATTTCTCCAAAAGAAATTGTGAGTAGTTCACGCAAATCTAGTCGATTTTTTTGATCTGCTTTGGTAGAGTGGTTTACTAGAGATTCAGCTTCTTTGAGAACTTCATCTGGAAAAGACCGGGGTAAATCATGTTTGCAACATACTATGTCTAGGTCATCTGCTGCTTCTGCATCTGAACCAAGAATCTGAACGACTTTTCCTATAGGACGTTTCTCTCCTAGAGGATAGCGCAATACTTCGACATGGACTAAGTGGTCTATAGCATCTGTTAAGTCTGGACCCTCTGGTACTAAGTCGAATTCAAATAGTAGGCGATCGTCTAGGGGAACCGCTCGATAATAGGGTTCTCCATTATGACCATTGATTTGTTTGATTCTTGCTAATAAGGAAGGGTTAGCACGTTCTAATATTAACTTGACTTCTCCTTCCGGACTCCGGCGACGACTGCCTTCTTTGATGATTTTGACGAATACGCGATCGCCATTCCAAGCATTACTCAGATGACTTTCCCGAATGTAAATATCTTCTGTTCCTTCTGAGTCTTGTATGGCGAAGCAAAATCCTTTACTGGAACAGCGAAGTTTTGCTTCTACAACTGCCTCTTCCAAAAGTCGTCGATAGCGACCTTTGTCTTTAGCGAGGACTCCTATTTTTTCCAGAGCATCCAAGGCAATTTGTAATTTCCGGATACTTTGATCGTCTTGACAATCTAGTTTTTTCTCAACTGCTTTGGGAGCAACTAACTTGTCATCACTGAAGTTTGCTAGGAGTGTAGCGATGGAAAATTTCATGCAGCGTTTTATCCTTTTCTTATCGGTTATGCTATCCTATAAATTAGTCTGCCATTAAGTATTTCAGCTAGGTTTCCTTAAGTTAGCAGCTCAGTTAGGTTTATGCTAGTTTTCTGTTCTCAGAAATCTACAAAAATCAATAAAATCTATGATTATCTGATTGATTGTCGCTTCTCTGTTCTTGCTTCAACTGGAACTGTCGGTAGCAAGACGTCCATAAGCTGTTACGGTCACACTGAGCACCTTGACTAGATTCAAACTAGCATTCAAATCCCTATTACATGGATGGAATTCAGTTTTGAAGCCTATTAACATACAACAGATAATTGTTGATTCTTATAGAGTATACCAGATTATAGCCAACAGTTACTAGCCCCACAGTAAGTTTTGAGTTTTTGATTTAACACAAAGTATTTCTTGCTTCTTCATCTATGGTGGAGCAATTTCTATTTGGTGGAGTAAGCAAATTGAGGCAACGGAGAATTTATTAGAGAAATATTTCTCTCGCCGTGGCTATTTCTGTTAACCTCCCCTGGTTATTTTTTTTAATGGCCTTCAATTGTTATCTGGCCTATTTTTAGTTAAATTTTATGATAACTTCAAATTAGACTTCTGGCAAAAGTAATTTTTGCTAATGTACTAAATTGGACATTAAAATTTCTTTAGGTTTCACCAAGTAAAGAATTATGTTAGAACGTTTTCAAGCTTCTTATCCTACAGGTTGCTTAATCTCTGAGTTAATTACTATTCATAATGGTAAATATGTAGTTCGTGTCCTAGTCCAGGTGAATGGTGAAACTTTAGCCACTGGATTAGGGTCTGGTGATACTGTAGAATTGGCAGAAGACAAAGCGAAAGAGCGATCGCTTGCTAATCTTGCACTTAATACATCTGTCTCTGGACCTCAAGCTTCTGTTGAACTTTCTCCATCTCCATCTGCTACAAACCATAAGCTACATAAAGAATATGTCAATACTCCTTTACAAATCAAAACAGAGAAATTACCAACAGCAGGATTAAATCTAGACTTAAATAAAGTTTCTGATACTCCAACTGTTTCGTCTGTGTTAGAGACATCAGACATTCCTACCCCACTCGAAAAAGAAGAATTATTAACAGTAGAGTCTAATATTGATTATGATGATGTTTCTGATTCTCCTCAAGATTCAAGTGGGTTTGATAATAGTTGGTTAGATACAGATTATAGTCAGGAACAAAAGGAAGAAAAGATTGATGAAACTACAGAATCAGTAATAGATTCTAGAAATCATATAGAAAGTGAGATAACTACATCAGAGCCAATAAATTCAGGAATAGACTTAGCTACTCCAATAAATAGTGATAATGAAATTTATTCCTCGAATTTATCACAGGATGTATCTGATGATAATGTCAGTATAGATATATTAATGGATGGTTTAGGGTGGACAAAAGAGAAGGAACGAGATTTTCTAGAGCAAAATTATAGTCAAAAAACACGGCAATTTTTAACAACCGAAGAATTATTTGATTTCCATCAATATTTAGATATGCTACAGAAAGTAACCAAGGAAGTTAAGGGTCAAGGTTGGAAAGCAAAGCAACAAAAAGATTATTTTGAATATAATCACAACAAAGAATCTCTGGAACAATTAAGTGTAGATGAATTACAAAGTTTTTTGCAGTATTTAGAAATATTCAGCAAAACTACTCATGAAATTAAACGTTTAGGTTGGAATGCCACACAAGGAAAAACTTTTCTCAAAAAAAATTATGGAGAGGAGGGTCGTACACGCCTTTCATTTGAGAAATTACAAGATTTCTTACAACATTTAGAGGGGTTAGATACACCCTAATAGATCGGGGCTGTTTGATTCTCTATAAGTACCTGGGTGCGGGCAGAACGCGGAAGTCAGAAGTCAGAAGTCAGAATTCAGAAGTTTTGATTGGTAAGGCTTTGAGTATTTTGTCACTGATCACTTATTTCCGTCATCTTGCACCAGAGCAGCTGAATTAAGGGATTTCCAAGAAATAAATTATCCAATTTTTGAACTAGACCTGTTTGTTTAGCTGTCTTTACTCCCTAATCCCTAAATTCAGAATTGTATATTTTTTTATTTGGAGGTCCCTAAGTGCTTGGGGGTTAGAGCTTCCTATACCCCAGACCGACCTAGACTTCCGACACTCTATCCCACTGATTGGTTCTACTAGAACGAAACAGCCCTGCCATATAGATAAAGTCAATAGGATCATATGGCCATTTACCCGTACATTCGCAGGACAGACTAAATTTCAGAGGAGCAAGAATGTTCTAACCCCCCTGGGGACTTATGGTTAATTATGGTTTGCTGAAAAAGTCTTTTTAGGGAGTAGGGAGTAGTTAGGAATCAAGGTTTAGGAGAAATGGGAATTTTAGAGGAGGTAGGTGTAAGAATTATCTCTTAATTTTTCCACTCTTTTATACTTAATAAATGCTAACTTTTTGAGCTTGAGCTAAGGAAAAGCTTGCACTTTTTTCACTCCCTATTCCCTATTCCTAATTTACAGGAGATATAGGTTGAGAATTGGAGGGATTACGGTTATAAACTTGGTCTATTATGCCGTATTCCATGGCTTCTGTGGCTGACATAAAAAAGTCTCTTTCTGTATCTTCGGTAATTCTTTCTATAGGTTGACCTGTGTGTTCTGCTAAACATTCATTGAGATATTTTTTGAGGTATAAAATCTCTTTAGCTTGGATTTCAATATCTGTGGCCTGACCTTGGGCACCGCCTAATGGTTGGTGAATCATAATGCGGGCATTGGGTAAACTCATTCTTTTGCCTTTTGTTCCTCCACTCAGAAGAAATGCTCCCATACTAGCAGCTATTCCCATACAAATAGTACAGACATCAGGCCGAACGTGTCTCATAGTATCATAAATACCCATCCCAGCACTAACAGAACCACCAGGGGAGTTTATATAGAGGTAAATATCTTTTTCTGGGTCTTCTGAGTCTAAATATAATAATTGGCCTACGATTAGGTTGGCCAGGTCAGAATCTATTGCTTCTCCTAAATAAATTATGCGATCGCGCAACAGCCGAGAGTAAATATCGAAGGCTCTTTCGCCACGGCCAGATTGTTCTATAACGGTTGGAATCATAGTCTTTAACTCAAAATTTAAAAGTCAACAATATTGACATTAATATATCTTAGCGATTCTGGTTGAAATTTAGCAAATTTATTAGTAATTCAGGTATAATTTATTAGCATTTAGACATAATTTAACCAGATAATTTCAATAAGAAATAGTACATAAGTAGACCGTGGTAAATTTTGTGCTTTATGTATTATCAAATTGTAAATTTCCTCGGAAGTATTTCATATCAATGACTTGAGGTTTTTTATGACTAAATATACAACCTCTTTTTTTTACCTTTTTCTACTTTATTTGTTTGCTTTTGATTCTGATTTTGATTCTGATTTTGATACTATTTGTATTTATAGATATTTTTAAGTTTCAAATTTTAATTTGACATAAATTTGTTCTAGTTATTCTGGTTGAAATTTAGCAAATTTATTAGTAATTCAGGTATGGAAAACTTTGCATTTGTTAACTTGATGATGCAAAAGATGGATAAAAATTATATCTCTGCCGATTTATTACTATGACATCTAAGTATTTGTTGAGATTTTTGCTAGAAAAAAAGAAATTTTATTAATGGCTACTTTGGATATTTTTGCCTACCTTTATTATTGAAAGGATTGCAAAAATATCCTATATATTCTAGCTTATTACTATAAACTTTGAGTATCTGTTGATGGTTTTTATCAGAAAAAAAAGAAATTTTATTTTATTGAAGGGATGAAAAAAAATAATATTTTTGATTAAATATTACTAGAACGTCTGAGTATATACTGAAAGTTTTGCGCTCAATTGTGAATCCTAATAGCTAAATACTTACTATTGATTAAACTTTAAGAAACCAACTGCGACGATACATTAAATCAGAAATTCCCCACCAAAATAATACATTGACAATAGCAAAAATCAAAGAACCATTAAATAAACCAGCCCAAGATTGGAAAAATTGTTCATATATCCATGTCTTAATAGTAGGGGAACCTTCAACCCTACTAATTTTGTTATAAATCATTAGTCTTGCCAAAAATCCAGACCCAACAAATATAAAGATGGCATTTAATCCCATTACTTTAAATGGATGTCCCCATTTATGCCAATCTAGAACTTCGATCGCCTGATAACAAGCAGCTAGTAAAAGTAAGGCCCATCCGCCGGTAAATATTACATAGGAACTTGTCCATAAAGCTTTATTGATGGGAAAAAATAGTCCCCACAGATACCCGACTACTAAACAACTTAAACCGGAAATTACCAGATTTAAGCTGGTGCGACCTTTGATTGGTTGATGTTTGAGCCATTGTCCTGTAAAGTAGCCAATCAAAACAGTTACTGTAGCAGGTAAGGTACTAAATAGTCCTTCTGGATCATATGGTTTCCCTGCCCACAAATGTTGTTGGGTAAGGATGACACGATCAATATAGGCACCAAGATTTCCTTCTGGGGAAAGGTTGCCAATACCATAACCAGGAATAGGTATTAATTGCATGGCGATCGAGTATCCAATTAGTAGTGCAGCAGCAAGTCCATAAAGTTGTTTCCGGGATAGGTTGAGGATAGCTATTGCTGCGAGGAGGTAGGCTACACTAATACGTTGCGGTACTCCCATGATTCTAATAGTAGCTAAATCGTAATTAGGAAAGCCATTGAGTAGTAAACCTAATAGGAAAAGTATGATACATCGCCGGAAAATTCTTTGGTAAATTTGTGGGGTAGGTTGATTTTTATCGGTGTATTTTGACAGGGAAAAAGTCATAGCTACACCCATGATAAATAAGAAGAAGGGGAATATTAAATCTGTAGGTGTACAACCATGCCATTTTGCATGAAGTAAGGGTGGATAAACATAATTCCAACTGCCTGGATTATTAACAAGAATCATACTGGCAATGGTAATGCCACGAAATACGTCGAGAGATTTTAAGCGCATTTGGATAATGGATAATGGATAATGGATAATTAATCCATTGGGTTTAAAGCCTTTCATTACCAATTGGTCATTAATAATTTATGATTAGAGATATAGCAATCCTATTTTATTCGTGTCAAAAATCCTACTACTATTTGGGAATAGGTCTGAAGGCAATAGACAATAGTTCAATAATTAATAATTACCGAAATATTGTGGTTTAAAGCCTCCCCTTTTAAGGGGATAATAAATAAAAATTTTCCTGTTCGTCAATCCTCTTATTTTCAATGAGAGGTAATTCTAAATTCTAAATTCTTAATTCTTAATTCTTGAACTCTTCTTATAAAGAACAGGATTGGCTCAAAGGAATTTTTTTCTTCTCTTGGTTGATTGGATATGGCGTTTAGCGTTCCGCACAACGCGCGTGAACGGCTGTCGCCGACATGAAAAGTGGAGCGGCTCTGCAAGAGCGGGGGACCTCGCCATCCCATCCTAACGGACTGCTCCGCAAACAACCGCTTTTTTATCCATGAATTATAGAGGCTTTATACTTAATTTTTCAGTAAGGGTTTTGGAGTTTATTTATAGTTTTTGAATTGTGACAACACAAACGCGGATTACTATAGTTTTCATTATCAATTATCAATTATTAATTATTAATTAATTTGAGGTACTTCTTTGTCATATAAATCAAATTCCTGTGGTGTTCCATTTAATTCAGAGATAAATTTTTCATATAACTGTTGATTCCCATCTTCTACATCCCATACTTCATCCACCCAGGTGAGTAAAAAAGCTTCAGTTTGATTAATTTCACCATCATCTTTTGTAAAAGAACCTTTACGCAATCTTTCTCTCACACCATCGCTATTAGAGAGAAGATGGTCTAAAATATCTTTAGATACAAAATCTAACTTATTTTCTATTTGTGGGTAAGCTTCAAGAACTTCTTCAATTAGGAGGTTGAATACTTCTTTGTGAGTTATTTTTGCCATAATTAAGACAGTTTTAATTCGTCTTTTTTAAGATAAGTTTTTTGGGTAGGCTTTCCCTATATCTTTGTCTTTTTTTAAGATTCAATAGATTAAGTAGTTTTGCTTTACTTTCGTTATTTAATGTTATTTAAAATATCAAATCATAGGGTACTTAGATAAGAAGTCTATTGCATAAAATATGAACAAGCTCAAAAGATTCTTATTAATCTTAATAATATCAGGTTTGGTTAATCTGGCGCTAGTAGTAAAAGTTCAGGGTTTTACTACAGTAGATAACCCTGAATTAGTAGGACTTTCTTCAATCCAACTCAATGCTTTAACAAAAGATATTCAAAATTTTGTAGACACTGGAAAAATTGCTGGTGCAGTAGGTCTAATTGTCAAGGATGGCAAGATAGCTTATCGTCAAACTTTTGGGTTTAGCAATCTGGAAAACAAAGTTCCAATGGTAGAAAATAATATTTTTAGGATGGCTTCTCAAACTAAAATTGTCACTGGTTTTGCTACTTATTTATTAGCTGAAGATGGATTGATTAAATTAACCGATCCGATTTCTAAATATATTCCTTCTTTCGCTAATATGAAAGTGCTACTGCAAGGTAATTCGGGAAGTAAAAATGATTATACTACTGCTCCTGCAAAGAATCAGATTACCATTGAACAATTACTAAATCATACTTCGGGAATCTCCTATAATTTCCAAAATCAACCAACTCTTTTGCCTTTATTACAAGCTGCTAATATTTCTGATGGTCTTTCAACTACTTCAGGAACTATTGGCGAAATGGTAAACCGTTTAAGTAAAGTTCCTCTAGCTTTTGAACCAGGTACAGATTATCTTTATGGTCTTAACTCAGATGTTTTGGGTTATCTAATAGAAGTTGTTTCCCAAAAACCTTTCGATCAGTTTTTGGCAGAGCGAATTTTTGCTCCTTTAGAAATGGATGATACTGGTTTTTTTGTGACTAAAGATAAGTTAAATCGTTTGGCAATTACTTATACTCCAAATGCCAATAGAAATTTAGAATCTATAGGTGAGAAAACTAGAGAATTAAAACCTGGTTTATTTATTGATGAAGCTTATCCTTATCTTACAGGAGATACTTATTTTTCAGGAGGTGCTGGTTTAGTTTCTACTCCTAATGACTTTGCTCGTTTTTTGCAAATGCTACTTAAT
This sequence comes from Dapis purpurea BLCC-M126, assembly GCF_050015975.1. Lineage (NCBI taxonomy): Bacteria > Bacillati > Cyanobacteriota > Cyanophyceae > Oscillatoriales > Microcoleaceae > Dapis > Dapis purpurea. The sequence goes on from NZ_JBNHER010000247.1 coordinate 23,670, forward strand.
GAGGGAAATTTAAAGAGTAAAGATGGGAAGAAAATTGTGAAAATAGCTAATCAAGAAACTATTGAAAAATTTCTTTCTATTCGTCCTCAAGATCGTTTCAAAAATCGTCCCATAAGTGTTGGTTATAAATATACTAATGGGTTTGAAGTTAAGGATAATTCTGAAATTTCAACTGCACTTAGTTCTGTAGGTAGTTTTAGAGGGGGAGGTCTATTTGGGACTAATTATTTTGCCGATCCAGAAAAAGAAATGATTGGTATTATTATGAGTCAAGTCTATCCTTCTATTTGGGAATTAGCTGATACTTTTGAAACTCGTGCTTATCAAGCTGAGGTAATTAAGGAAAAAATGAACAAATAACTGGCATTTGATATTTATGGGATGATAAATAATTGGTAATTTCTAATACCAGAATATTTACTACAGATATTCCCCTTTTTTAGGGAAGGGTTGATTTTATTATCACTAGATAAAAAATTTATCATTATAAATCTGATATATATTGCTAAAGTTAGTTAACGAAAAGTATAGGGTTATAAATCAGTATCTGGCAATAATTAATTACCCTGATTTTTTTTAAGAAGTTTTCCGGAAGCAGTCAAATTAATTATTGTATTTAATATTAAAACCTAACTGCATAGAATAATATTTTAAGCAGAATTGATAGCAGATTAAAGAGAAATAAATTAATCAATTGGATAATTCTGTGTAGCCTCAGATAAAATTGGTATAATCAGAAACAAGTTATTAGCTGCAACTGTTTTAAGTTAGTGATTGAGGTAAGGCAAAAGGATAAAGATATGAACCGAGAACAAAGAAGAAAAGCAGCCAAAAATAAAAGTCAAAAACTAGCAGAAAATAATCTCCCAGAAAATGCCTTATCCTATGCTTTGTCTTTTCACAAAGGTGGGCAACTGCAAGAGGCAAAAGTTATCTATGAAAAAATTATTCAGTCGGAACCAAATAATTCTCAGGTATTAAATTATCTGGGGGTACTTAAAGCACAAATGGGAGATAATAACAGCGCCATAAATTTAATAAATAAAGCTGTTAATCTAGAACCTAATAATTTTGGCTACCTCAATAATCTTGGCAATACTTATCGCGCTGCTCAACAATTAGATAATGCTATTGACTCTTATCAACGAGCAATTCAACTAAATCAAAATTCTGCTGACTCTCACCTAAATTTGGGAATTGCTTTGACAGAAAAAGGAATCATAGAAGAGGCGATCGCTTCCCTGGAAAAAGCTTTAACTATTAATCCAAATCATCCGCGAGTTAATATAACTTTGGGGGATATATTTCAAACTCAAGGGAAGTTAGATGAGGCAATATCTTCTTACATAAAAGCTATTTCTATAGTTCCCAATAATTTTGATGCTTTATCATCTTTAGGCATGGCATTTTATCGCCGTGGCAACCTAAAGGAATCACAAAAAGCTTATCAACAAGCATTAGAAATTAATCCCCATTCCACAGAATGTTTGACTAATATTGCTGCTACTTTTTATGAGCAGGGAAGAGTTGATGTAGCTGAAGCTTGTTATCAAGCTGTTGTTGATTTAATTCCTACTTCTACTGATGCTCATATAAATTTGGGTTTTCTATTAAACCAACAGGAAAAACATGAGGAAGCAATTAAATGTTATAAGGCAGCATTGGAGCAGGATAAAAATTCTGTTAATGCTGTGGCAGGTTTAGCAGAAATTCTAGGAAAAAAATCTGAGTGGGAAGAAGCAGTTAAGCTATATCAGAAAATTATTAAACTTAATTCTAATTCTGCCGATGCTTATTCACAATTAGGAATAGCTTTGCGAGAAATAGGTAAATCTGAAGAAGCGATCGCTGAATTTGAAAAGGCTATAAATATTAATTATAGACATATTAAAGCTTATGCTCATCTGGGTTTAGCTTTGCAAGATGTAGGGAAAAAATATGAAGCTGAATCAATTTTTGACTGTTCGGAATTAGTGGCTAAATACCAGTTTGTGGATGTAGAAGGATGGGAGAATTTTGCAACTTATAATAATGACTTAAAAGATTACATTGTTCGACATCCTACTCTTTTAAAAGATCGACCAGGTAAACCCATAAATAGAGGTAGTCAAACCTACGAAATTTTTACAGATAATAATCCTGTCATGGCTGCTCTGAGCAAAAAAATTAATAGTTCTCTCCATGATTATTTTAGTCGTTTTACTGATAACTCTAATTATCAATTTTTCCAGAATTTACCCTCAGATTGGAAGTTAAGTGGTTGGGCAGTTGTTTTAGAGTCGGAAGGATTTCAAAATTCTCATATTCACCCTGAAAGTTATTGTAGTGGTGTTTATTATATTCAAGTTCCGAATACTATAAAAGAAAATAATTCTGGAGCAGGTTACTTAAATTTTGGAACTTCTTTTATCTCAGAGTTGGATATGGAAAATCCAGATAAATATAAAATTAAACCACAAGCAGGATTATTGGTAATTTTTCCTTCTTATTTTTGGCACTCTACTATTCCATTTACTGGAGATAGTGAAAGAATTTGTATTTCATTTAATATGATTCCTGTGGGTGGGTAAAATTATCTGAGGTTTGGGTAAATACTAATCCTATATTAGAGATTAGAGAGAAGTTTAAATATAAATCAATTTTCTTGATAGTCTCAAATCAAATAATTATGGGGAAGTTTACTGAAATTTTCCTACTTGGTTTCCCTCAGATCTAGAGATGAAAAATCAGGAGAAATATAAGTTGAGACTCCCACCAGGATGATGAGTAATTTTTCTCTATTATTTTAGCGGTTATACTATTCCATTTATTGGAGAGATTGACCGAATTTGTATTTCATTTAATTTCATTACTCTAGACTGAAATTTTCCTACTGGGTTTGCCTCGGAGTTAAAGATGGAAAATCCAGAGAAATATAAGTTGAGACTCCCACCAGGATGATGATTAATTTTTACTTCTGATTTTTACATTTGCATTTCATTTAATTTCATTCCTCTAGATGGATAAAATTCTCTGAGGTTTGGGATAAATTTCAATATAAATAAATTTTATTGATAGTCTGACATCAAATAATTCGGGATTTGGTTACTAAAATTTTCCTACTTGGTTTCTCTCAGAGTTAGACAGGGAAAATTAAGAGAAATATAAGTGGAGACTCTCATCAAGATCATGAGTAATTTTTGCTTGTGATTTTTGGCATTCTACTATTCTATTTACTGGAGAGAGTGACCAGACCGAATTTATATTTCATTTGATTTTATTAGTTTCAGCAAATACTAATCATTATCTTAAGTAAGCAAGTCTTAATGATGAATATTTTTGTATATTAACTCACCCTTGAATATTCTGACAGTACAAATATATGGGAAAAATTTTGCCAGAGTATATTCACAATCAGTCGAATTTTATATCAAGTTTAATGATATAAATACTTAACTTATAGTAGAGTTGATTCTAACTTGGTTTCAGATAAATCTATTAGATATTTCCATAGATTAAATATAGCCCTTTGCAGAACAATTAGGTACACAGATTAAAGGCATAATCTTTTGAGAAAATTAATTTTTTTTTACTCATTTTTATCAATGTACTAGTTAGTCATGCAAAGTTCTGTATTCATTTTCGAGCAACCCTTGTGCAGACGTTCCATGAAAAAAACTCTAAATTCTTTTTTACGCTTATGTAGATTAGAGAAGCAACCCCTAAAAATTTTTCTTTAATCAATTTCTATTGATTACTTGCCAGAGGAAAAAATATCTTGGTAAGTATTACAAAGAAATATTTTTTGTAGAACCCAAATATTGATATACTCTTCTTAGTTAATATGGAGAAATTTTGTGGATTTATCGCTAATTCCAGCTCAACCAAAACCTGGACTCATAAGTGTCCTGATAGAAATTCCTGGCGGAAGTAAAAATAAATACGAGTTTGATAAAGATTTACAAGCTTTTGCCCTTGACCGTGTACTATATTCTTCTGTACAATATCCTTATGATTATGGGTTTGTCCCTAACACCCTAGCAGATGATGGCGATCCCCTTGATGGAATGGTAATCATGGATGAGCCAACATTTCCAGGATGTGTTATTGCAGCAAGACCTATCGGAATGTTAGAAATGATTGATGGAGGAGATAGAGATGAAAAAATTCTCTGTGTTCCAGATAAAGATCCACGCTATACTGAAGTTAAATCTCTCAAGGATGTAGCACCTCATAAACTAGAAGAAATAGCCGAATTTTTCAAGACCTACAAAAACCTAGAAAAAAAGGTGACAGAAATACTTGGTTGGAAAGATGTTGAGCAGGTAACGCCATTAGTAGAGCAATGCATTAAAGCGGCAAGCAAGTAATATTCATTCTAGTATTTTCGGAATTACAAAAAATTTAGGGGTGGGTTTTCTACAGATTTTACTCAAATGAAAACCCACCACTACTTTTTAAAAAGACCAGTTAATTTTTTAAAAATCCTGAATTTATGGCAGTTATTGTTGGTATATAAAATAAGGTAATGGTAAGCAAGGAGTAGGAACTAAGAAGCAGGAAAATTTTAATTCTGCTTGAAAGACTACTTTCTCCTTCCCTGTGATAATGAGTTAATAACTAAAAGCTGATAGCTGACTGCTAAATTCTAAATGAAATGCTTACTTTTTATGTAGAAATTATCAATTATTTCTTCTTTCCTGTTTCCTCTTTTATTTTTCCCTACTCCCTACTCCCTTGACTCTAAAATTTCAGCAAATAAAGCTTCATAACTATCTAAAGCACTTTTAGAACCAAAATTTTCCTCTGCATATTTTCTCCCTTTCTCACCTAGTTGCTGAAGTTTTTCTGGATTTTCATATAATTCTAAAATAGCTTGTGCCAAAGCATCAGAATCTTCTGGAGTAACCACTATCCCACCGCCACTTTCTTTGACAACTCTCATTGCTGTACCTGTATCTGGAACAGAAGCTATTATTGGACGGCCACTAGCAAGAATAACAGGAATTTTTGAAGGTAAATTAAAAGCAGTAACTGTCTTTTTCTGGATTACTAAACCAACATCAGCAGCAGATAACATTTCTGGTAATTTTTCTCGTGGTACTAAAGGAAGTAAAGTTACATTATCTGCTTGATAATTATCACAACATTCTTGCAATTGTTGACGCGCTTTTTCTTCCCCTAAGATGACAAAAGAAATTTCTGATTTTTCTTTGAGACTAGCAGCAGCTTTAACTACTGTTTCTAAACCTTGAGTTAAAGCAATATTCCCAGAATAAACAACTACAAACTTATCTTGAAGATTATGTTCTGCTCGGAAAGAATTATTTTTATCCAGAGGTCTAATAAAATTAAGGTCTACCCAATTAGGAATACAAACAAGTCTGTCTTTAGAAACTCCTTGTTCAACTAAAGTCGTGAGAAAATCTTCGGCAATAACACTAATCTTAGCAGCTTTGAGATAAGCTAACTTTTCTACTGCTTGAGCTATACTTAATATCCAACTACCCTTTTTCACTAAGCCAACTCTTACCGCAGCTTCAGAAACAATATCTTGAATATTTAACACCACAGAAGAGTTAGAAAATAATCCGTAAAAAGTAACTGGTAAAGAAATTAATATAGGAGGAGTCGTCGCAAAAATTATTTCAGGTTTCCAACCATTAAAAGCTTGCCATAAACTAGACAAAATAAAACTACCATCTAATAATAGTCGATCTAAAAGTCCTGGTTTAGAACCTCTCACGTGGATATAACTACGTTGAACTGTCACACCATTTTGTTCTTCTGTCAGAAAAAACTTCCCTTTATACTCATCATAAACTTTACGTTCAGGATAATTTGGCATACCAGTTACTACACGAACTTGATGTCCACGTTTAGCAAAGCCTTCCGCAAGTTCCGTCATTAGGGGTGCAATACCAATTGGTTCTGGGTGATAGTTGTAGGAATAGATAAGAATACGCATAATTTAATTAATTATTGTTGCTACTCTGCAAATGTATTGATACAGTTTTACAGCAGTCAGCCATGATGTAAGCTGTCAGTTTTATTAATGAATGAAACAAGGATTTATTTAACTTCTACTACATCAAAGACAATGAAATTGATAATTGATAGCTTACCCTGAATTCTACCCATACTTTCTAATTCTCTCAATACTAATTTCTCCATCTCAAGGTAATAAAGCTAATAGCTGAATTGGTTATTTCTAGATGTTAAGCTTCAGTGGTTTATCCAACTCAAAAAATATCTGTATGTTTCATCCGATAAAATTCTTAAAGTCATTTATTTGAACTAATTTTTGTTGACTACTGAAGTAACAATTCTCAGATTGTGCTAAAACAATTCTCAAACATAAAATATCCTCATATGATTAAGATTAAAACAAGTCAAACTTAAATCCATAATCATTTAATTTATAGCTATAGCACTACCCATTTAGGTGTTTGACATTTCTAAATACTGAAACTCATTCATAGATTAATTTTTACTTTTGCCTTTTGACTTTATTAATTGCGCGTAGTGCTGTAAGAACTTATGGAAAAAAGATGGGTACAAACAGGAAATATCAAATTCCTACAATGAGTCAATTGGTTTGAATAACTGAAAATTTTAAAATATCAACACCTTAACGGTAAATATCTTAAATCATTCTAGTAGGCTCCACTACTTTTCTCGAATAGAATTGCTACAGTCCTAATAATTAACTTTATGTCATACATTAGACTCCAATTCTTTTGGTATTTTAAGTCCAACCTAATAATATCTTCAAAATCCTTTACTTGAGAACGACCATTCACTTGCCATTCTCCTGTCATGCCAGGTTTAACATCTAAACGTTGCCATTGAGGAACTTCATAACGCTCTACTTCATCAGGAGTTGGAGGTCTAGTTCCCACTAAACTCATATCTCCTTTTAATACATTCCAAAACTGAGGTAATTCATCTAAACTCTTTCGCCTCAAAAATCTACCGACTTTAGTAATTCGCGGATCATTTTCATTCTTAAAAATTGCACCTTGAGCTTGATTTTTGATTTTACTCTTAAGTTGTTCTGCATTTACACACATAGAGCGAAATTTCCACATTCGGAAACGCTTTCCCATCCAACCACACCGTATTTGACCAAAAAATATAGGACCAGGACTATCAAACTTAATAGAAATAGCTATTGGTATAAACAAAATACCTGTAATAAATAATCCTACCAAAGCACCAACAATATCAATCAGGCGTTTCACCCAAGATTTAATCGAAGGATGAGTCACAGGTAGTTGATTTTCATCAGTTCTACGATTACTTTTTACCTCTGGTTCTGTTGATTGTTCAATGATTAAAATCTGATCTAATCCAGTTAGGGAAAATACGCCCATAACCTGAGAATTAACATCACAAAGGACAAAATCTGTATTTTTTTCCCTTGCTGTTTTGAGATTTGTTACTAAGGAACCAATACCACAGCTATCTATAAAATTGGTGTTACTAAAATCAATAATAATTTTGCCTGTGGTATTTTCTTCAGAGAAAAGTTGTTGGCAAGTTAACTTAAATGATTCTGCCTCTGAGACAGTAAAACGAAGAGGCAAATTAATCACAGGAGTTTTTTCTCTAAAAGTTACTTCCATATCTGTTTCTGAGGTTTGGCTGACCATGAAATCCTGGTTCCTATTTTCTATAAGACTATAGTATTGTTGTTTTGTGCAAGAGTTATTTCTTTGAAGATGAAAATTTGAGGCATCTTACTAGAGATTCTCCTGGCATAATAAGCTTCATAATTATTACCAAATTATGCTTAAGCGATGAGATAAAAATCACTTAAATGGTTAGACCACCCTCTAGACTAAAATTCTAGTCTAATCATTAGTAATGACTTAATACTAATATACTATCTCTAATAGATTAATCTATACCCACTACCTTATAAGAATGGAATGTATTTAGATGATGTATATAGCCACCAAGCCAGATTACCATTTATATTAATTTAGTTATATCCCTATCATAACACCAAAATAACCAGGATAAATTTGAGTGGGTTGTTACTTCTGAACAAGTCTAGTTTTGATTACTTTCTGGCTAACCCACCCAATATTTTCTGTCTAGTTATATATATTTTCAGAACGTGAAGTTTCACGACTTCCTTTAACTCTTGCCTTGGCTTTACCTGCACTACGTTTGAGAGCTTGAAGTCGTGCTTCATATTTTGCCCTCTGCCGTTTTTTGGGAGTTTCTTCAATTAGAGTTTTCAGAGCACTACCTAAACTTTTATAAGCATTGGGAAGTGAATAACCAAAGCGAGTGGCTAGAGCGATCGCTTTATCATCTGCCTCTATTGCCTCTTTTAGATTGCGTTCTCCGTTATTTTTCTGATATAGTCTATACCCAGATACACCACACAAAGCTAAGGCCAGAACTAAAAGTAGACCATCCTGTACCCATAATTCACCAACAGCACCCCCCAAACCAATTGCGAGGGCAGCCATTTCCCAACCATCCCTAGGAATTGTATCGTTTTGAATTCTGGCCACTTCATGCCAGAATAATAAGTTACGTTGGTCTAATGCTAGTTGTTCCCAACGTGCTAGGTCAATAGATATTTCTACTTGGTCTTTGCCTATTTCCTCACTGCGAATCAGTGTCGGATTAACTTCAATGGACTTTTCTACCATTACCCAACTTTGTAATTCTGGTGGTAGTAAGCCTTTGAGACGACGAATTTCACTCATTTCTGCTCTAGCAGTAGTAGTAGCATAAGATGTCATAGTTTGTTTGAGTCCTATAGATTTTTCAACACATATCATCCTTTCTTTAAATAGTTTACCGTAAGATTTCGGACTGTATGTTTTCTACTATTGCTGACCAGAAAATCACGTCTCATGCCTCCCCTTTAAAGAGGATAAAAAAATAAAATTCAGTATTTTCTTGTCTCTTACTTCAGTAGAATGTAATCTTTGGTAACTGAATATCGGAGCTATATTAAAGTTGAGTGACAAAATTTTAAACATCTCATCTGAGATATCTGTCTGAAAAAAATATCCAACTACAAAAGTTTTGAATATTTTTTGGTCTATATTCAATCACATTAATTAAACGTTTGGTAATTGTATAGCAATATAATTTGAGTTGTGATATATTCGAGATTTTTAGGGTAACAGGGAACAGAGAAGAAGGAAAAAATGTATATAAATTAATAAGATAACTGCTACAATCTATTCTTTCAAGAAACACTTCAATTCTTAGAGATGATTCCTGATTGCTATATATTAGTATCTGTACAGCTTGCGTTTCATTTCCTCATCAAATTTCCGATGTTTCTTAGTTAACGATAAGTATTGAACATTTTCAAAGACAAAAAAATCTGTTCGACCATAACTATAAACTGACATAAAGGGAGGAAATTTTTCATTAACAAATACAAGTTCAAAGCCAGTATTTTAAAATCCTAAGTATAGAAAGCTATAGCCTAAAAAAAAAGAAAAATATTTTTCTTTTTGCCATCATTTACTATAAATATTTTAGCGATATTAATGTCTTGTCAATTGGTTAATATTGTCTATATCAGGCATTTAGTCAGAAAATTTTGCCTATATTTCTACTATTTATGCTTAACCTAGTAGCAATTAGGTAGCGATCGCCACTAATAAAATAGACAAATATAGAAGTTATTTCATTCAATCATTGAATTGGGGGTAGAAGATGAGGGGCATGGATATGAGGATTCAATCTTTTTACTATCGCTCTGTTGCAGAGCTGGAGAATTTTTTTTATTTTCCAAAAACGGATAATTTTTGTCAGTTAGTAGTAAATTTTGGCAAGATAATCGAATTTTTTATACTACTAAATCTTTGTGAAATTAGACTTAAACAAATTTTCGTGAAAATACTTTTATAGCTTTTAGAAGCTATAAAAGTATTTGGGAAAATAAATGGTATTTTATTGATAATTATAATCAAGGTTTCCTGTCGCCTCTGAAAAAGATAGGCAACTCACTGTACTTCTATTAGCACATCTTAAAAAGACTATTAAATAAGTTAATCTTTTAAATCACTATCAATGAGAACTGCAATAAAAAGTGCAGGTTCTTTACCATTATTTACCCATGCGTGATTAGTGCCTCGTTGAACCACAACATCAAATGGTTTTAACTGAACTTCATCATCATCTAGTAACAGAGTCACATCTCCTTTTAGTAAAATAACATAATCTATTGTTTTTGTTTTATGCATTGCAGGATGTCGAGTTGTATCAACTCTGTCTTGAGATGCACCTATTTGGGCAAAAACTATAGCTGTTAATTCCTCAAGCTTTTCCTTTGGTATTCCCTCTGGAGTAGGATTTATGGCAAAATATCTAAATTTGGTTCCTCCTTTTGAAGGAGACAAAAGTACATCAATATCAGCTCTATCAATTTCATCAAAAGTATTTATTTGATTTCCATCAGTGTTCCATATTTCAAATAGTCCTCCGAATTCCTCACCTATCGATCTTGCTGGGAGTCCATCAATCATAATGATTGATTTACCATCAGCGTTATGTCCGGTAACAATTCTTCTCAATCCTTCCATAACTTTTGTTTTTAATAATTAATAACTAAAAGATTTGCCTAGATATTTTAGATCGTTAGTCTTCTATATCTAGTAGGATGTTGAGGTATTTTACTATAAAAAATTTATTTGCTGAATACTCACTTCAAAAAATCTATTCAAAAATCTAAAATGCGTAGTTCTATAGATATAGTGATTTATTGTGGAGGTAGGCAACACGCAACAGAAAATTTATCTAATTCTAGGGTTTGAAAGGAACAGTATTTGGTTGCCCACTTAACTTTTTTGAATCACTACTTGTACACTACTACCGTCAAATGTAGGAAGAGCAAAGTTTATAGTAAATTAAAATTTTTTCTATTGTTCTACCTCAATGCTTAATATTGTTAAAATTATCGAAATTTTTTCTGTGACAAAATCTGTGGATGAAATGGAAGTTGCTTTCTACTTCCTGAGTTGGAAAAATTATCTCCTTAGCTGCGAGTAATACCAGTTTGAAAAAAGAATGCTACGAAAAGGTAGCTTTTGATCGGATGTGCTGAAAAATAGCTACTCCAATTCATTTTAGATAGTTATATCTATCGTTTTCCCTTTTTTTTTGAATGTTTATCCCTTCTTGCTTCTTCCTTCTTCCTTCTTCCTTATTTCTACCATTTGTAGCAAACATTTATAAAATTGGTATAACTGAAAATCAGTAAATTCCCAAAATTATCGGCATTTTTTCTATGATAAAATTTATAGATAAAATGAAAATTATACCCTATTTTTTGAGTAAAAAAAAATTAGTAGAGCAAGTAAAACTCACTCTACTATCTCCCAAACTAAAGTCTACAATTTAGGAATTTTTCCTGCCCAACAATCTGTCAATTAAACCTTAGCCTCTTCCTTAACTAATTTATCCCAACCTAAATCTTTCAAAGCATTATTTCGACGCAACGGACGAGTTACTAACTCCAGAATATCACGAGCATTTGTAAACCCATGAATTTGAGCAAAAGTAAACTCAACAGACCACTTAGTATTAATACCCCGCGCCTCCAAAGGATTAGCATGAGCCATACCAGTAATTACCAAATCTGGTTCTAATTCATAAATCCTTTGAATCTGATTATAATTATCAGGTTTCTCAATAATCTTTGGCAAAGGTGCACCCATTTCCTGACAAGTTTTTTCCAACATTTCCAACTCAGCCTTTTGATATCTTTTATCCATATAAGGAATACCTATTTCTGGGCAAGTCATCCCACAACGAATCAAAAAACGAGCCAAAGAAATCTCCAACAAATTATCACCCATAAAGAAGACAGACTTACCACGAATTAACTGAATATAGTCTTCTAAATTCTCCCAAATTTGCTTTTCCCTTTCTTCTAAACCTTGAGGTTCAATCCCAAAAACAGAACAGATTTTTTCAATCCAAGCTCTACTTCCATCAGGTCCGATAGGGAATGGCGCACCAATTAATTTACACTTCCGACGCCGCATTAAAGTAGTAGCAGTACGACTCAAGAAAGGATTTAAACCTGCGACATAATATCCTTCTTCAATAACTGGTAATTCGGTGTAACGTTTAGCAGGTAACCAACCAGAAACTTTAATTCCTTGCTTCTTCAATTCTAAAGTTAACTGAGTTACAACTGGGTCTGGTAAAGAGCCAAATAAAACCAAAGGTGGATGGTTCACATATTCAGATTCTTCCACAGCAACTTCTTCTTTTTTTCTGCCAAAACTTAATAGTTTTTGGATGCCAGTTCTTTCTTCTTTTTCTGCTTCTAAAACTTGTTTCGGACAACGAGCTGCCATTGCTGCTAATACTGTATCTTCCCCTTGAGTAAAAGCATAATCCAAACCATTAGCACGAGCAACTACAATTGGAATGCCAATTTCTGACTCTAATTTAGGAGCCAAACCTTCCAAATCCATTTTAATAATTTCAGTTGTACAAGTGCCAATCCAAACTATTACACTAGGGTTCCTATCACGCTTAATTTGTAAACATAAACGCTTCAATTCATCATAATCATTTAACTTAGCTGAAATATCACCTTCTTCCAACTCAGCCATAGCATAACGAGGTTCAGCAAAAATCATTACTCCCATGGCATTTTGTAAGAAATAACCACAAGTTTTAGTGCCTATTACTAAGAAAAAACTATCCTCAATTTTTTGATAAAGCCAAGATACACAACTAATCGGACAAAAAGTATGATAGTTGCCTGTTTCACATTCAAAAGTTAAAGCTTCAGGTTGAACAGCATTACTCATAAAAAATACTCCTATTTATCAACATTTTTGGGAGAAAATCAATACTTACAAATGGAAAAATTGACTACTCCCTAGACGAAAGTTACAGGGATTAGTTGTAGGGGTTTAGTTACGAATGGAGAATTGATAATTGATAATTAATATCCAAGAGTTTAAAGCCTCTCCTTTTAAGGAGAAAAAAAAGAACAGGTAATTTCCTTATCTTCAATCTGATGGTTTTAACCAGAGGTAATTATCCATTATTCATTATTCATTATCAATTAATGAAAAACCCCTACTCCTACTACACAACGGGATAAATCAGTTTGAGAGCTTTCTTCTTAACTGACCAAAGAAATATCTTTGGGGAATCCTTAAAATGCTCCTACAAAGTCGGCTGAACTCTAAACCTAGCTTTGGTGGTTACTTTTCTGATAATATTTGCTATTTGCAGGAACCTTACAGTCTGTATTCAGATGCTAATTATTAACACTTTCATACAAGCTGCACTTCCCTCTTCCTGTTTCCCTGCGCGACATGAAACGCTTTTGCGCAGCACTCAGTAGGAAAGCTTATCAGAAGGACTTAGGTTTCTCATCATTGGATTTATTACCATAAGTAGCTAGATTCTCTCCATCTAAACACTAGGCAATAGTTGTATAACTCATTTTGTTTTTCTATAAAGAATATGGATATATTCTTCATCTAACTGAGCTATTCTATCTTTGAGTCTAGCCGTAAGAATTGGTACAAAATCTGAGTTTTGGAACAGTCAATATTCCTATTACTTAACCCAATAACCGTTCAGGATCATTATTATTAGAAGACTTTTTATCTCCAGCTAAAGAATCTAGATCGGCCTCATCCAAATTTAAGTCTTCTCCATCCAGGTCAAGATCAAAGTCTCCTAAATCATCAATTTGATTATCATCTCCTAATTCACTAAGGTCTATATCATCTAGATCATCTGAGGAACTTTGACCAAATAGATTTATATCTTCATCACCAAGCTCATCTAGTCCTGACTCGTCTAACTTAGCCGATGTATCCTCAAATGGATCGGGAATATCTTCTGCTAGAAAATCGGAGCTATCTTCTCCCAGATCAAGATCATCAGAGTTATTTCCATCTAGATCCTCAAGGTCAATATCTCCCAAATCATCATCAGCTTCAGAGTCAGAATCTAATCCCATATCCAACTCATCCACTGCCGATTCCATATCCAAATCCAAATCATCATCAGCTTCAGAGCCAGAATCTAATCCCAAATCTAAATCATCATCAGCTTCAGAGTCAGAATCTAATCCCATATCCAACTCATCCACTGCCGATTCCATATCCAAGTCCAAATCATCATCAGCTTCAGAGTCAGAATCTAATCCCATATCCAAATCATCATCAGCTTCAGAGTCAGAATCTAATCCCAAATCCAAATCATCCGCTGCCGACTCCATATCCAAGTCCAAATCATCATCAGCTTCAGAGTCAGAATCTAATCCCAAATCCAAATCATCGTCACTTTCCAGTTCCAAGTCTGACTCACCTTGGTCATCACCAGGGAAATCATCCGAATCTTGATCCAATCCCGCAGCCAATGCTACTCCTCCAGCTAGAGCTGCTGCTCCAGTGATTGCTGCTGCTGCTGCAGTACCTAAATCATTAGAATCCTCAATTGTATCTGGCATAAGTGGCTGTTCCCCCGCTGGTGACTCCATAGCATCCTCACTTGGAGTATCCAAAGGCGATATAGGTGTTGATTTGTCTGAGGGAGAACCAGATTTTACACCTATGGCAATGTCAGGGTCAAAATTTAACTCTAAAACCTCTACTAAACTATCTGCATCTGCCTTAAGTTTAGAGAAAGGTAACATTAATGCTTCTAATTCTGGCTCCAGGGCATTGAGAATTCCCAGGATAAGGTATGATACAGGTCTTCTCCCTCCATCAGGAGTTTGGACCGTATTTTGTTCTGTCATGTGTAGTATTAACCAAGGGCGATTTTTTTGGTAATACTCTAACCATTTTTGTTTGAGGGACGTTGATAATTCTTTAAAGAAAACCATAATCTTTATATTCCTTATCCTGAGAAGGGCTAAATCTATTAAACCATCATCAGGTCAAGCTCTTCATCCTCTGAGATAACTTGAGGCTTACTGGGATTTAAGTAGAAATCAGATAGAAGGGAGAACAAATCACGATCTGGAGATTCGTTGGGTACTACTCCCTCTGGTAGGGCCAAAATTTGGTCGGCGATATTCAGGTAATAATTACAAACGTATTGAAGAGAAGGATCGGTTTCGGCCATTTCAAATAGTGTTTTGCCTTTGACACGAGAAACTCGAATATCTTCAATGAGTGGCAAAACTTCCAGCACTGGCATTGGTACGGCTTCTACATACTTATTAATCAGATCGCGTTTGGATGTACGATTCCCTATTAGGCCAGCTAAACGTAGGGGGTGGGTACGAGCTTTCTCTCGCACAGAGGCGGCAATGCGGTTAGCTGCAAATAGGGCATCAAAACCGTTATCTGTGACAATCATGCAGTAGTCGGAATAGTTGAGTGGTGCGGCAAAACCACCACAAACTACGTCGCCCAATACATCAAATAGGATGACGTCGTATTCGTCAAAGGCGTTTAATTCTTTGAGTAGTTTTACTGTTTCGCCAACAACGTAGCCACCACAACCTGCTCCGGCAGGAGGTCCACCTGCTTCTACACAATCTACGCCACCATAGCCTTTATAGATGACATCTTCTGGCCAAATATCTTCGTAATGGTAGTCCTTTTCTTGCAAGGTGTCAATAATTGTGGGGATGAGAAATCCTGTGAGGGTAAATGTACTGTCGTGTTTTGGGTCACAACCGATTTGTAGAACTTTTTTACCACGCTTGGCTAAAGCAACTGAGATATTGCAGCTTGTTGTAGATTTACCAATTCCACCTTTTCCATATACTGAAAGTTTCACTTTTTTTCTCCTAATAATATTTAGAATTTAGAATTTAGAAGTAATCTTTTACCCCAAAATCTGGTCTCAAATCTCCTGACTATTCCAGGAGGTACTGATAACTGATAACTGATAACTGAAATTACCTATTTGCTTAATTCTATAAATCTATTTTTTTGGCTTCTCAATGGAATTATGGTCTAACTTGAATACAAAAAAAAGGGGGGCAAAATTTATAAAATGCTCTAAAAGTAATTATTTAGTTTTAATTTTTTCTAAAATTTATTTTTTGTATCTACAGCTATAATTAGTCTTATTTTAGGAATTATTAAATAATTTATTTAATTATCTAAATATAAAAAGTTACAATATTAAAAAATATGGACAATAGGAGGAATTAAGGCAAAATTTTTCTGCTGAAATCTAAGTTATCAGAGACTTTGAGACTATAATTTATATCAACTTGAATTTGAGTATTGAATTATGAGCTTCTGGTAAATTCAATTCTTAAGGGGAATAATCAATCGAGGTTAATTTTTATAACAAAAAGTTTGATTAGCCCAAGTAGATTTTTATGTAAATAGTAATTAGTACTCAGCTTTTCAAGATTTACTGATAGTGGAGAAATTAAACCCTAGGATTTTTAGCTAATGGCTAAATGCTTCTTGTAGAGTATGACAAACTGAAAAGCTGATCACTAGTTAATTCTGACTCCTTCTTCAATCAGAATGGTCGAACAATTACACTGAAATAAAATCCAGAATCTTGAGCATTATTGCCACGATCATCTATGTGTACCAAAGGCAAACCATAGTCCAAACGCAGATCGACCTGTGGCACAGGTTGCCAAATCAAACCTATTCCAGCTCCGGCCAAAAATCTTTGGTCTGGTAAAAACTCATTATTAGGATTACTACCATCATTCCAAACAGCTCCGATATCTATAAAAGGAGTAAACTGTATCAATGGCAAACCAGACTCATCTCGATAAACCGTAATCCTGTCTTCAATAGAAAATCGAAAACCATTATCTCCAGACCTAACATTCTGACGATAGCCCCGTAACGACAAACCACCACCAATAATAAATTGTTGATATGGCAACACACCAGTTGAGGACAATTGCAAATCTCCCTGGACAATCAATAAATGACTACCACTTAATCTTTGTACCCTTTGTACTTGGCCTAGCCAACTAAAGAAATGTCCATCAGGTTGTGGATCTTGCCTGACAGTAGCATCAAATAAACCAGTACCAATATTGAATTGCGATCGCAAAGCCCAAGCACCTAGTTGGTCTCGACGAATATAATCTTGTCCCAACCTAATTACTGTACTGCTATTAATACCATCATCCTGAGTATCATTTGGATCGGCAAAATTAAAAAGTTCATCGTTGAGGAAAGTTTTTGTGCGCTGATAACTCAAACCCAAAGATAAAGCCAACTCTTGTCTAGGATTTCTCAATATAGGTTGACGGTAACTAAACTCATATACATCTGTTGAGCCACTAATATCGAAATCCTCAAAATCTTGACCAATTCTATTACTGTTAGGTGCTGCTCTTACCTGCAAAGTACCATTCATGGCATTAATAGGCAAATTATAAATAAAGTCAAAGACATCTGATTCATCATCAAACAGCCTAGTGGTGTTATAGGATGCCACAAAAAAATCACCCCGCCCAGTTAAGTTCCGATGTAGTGCAGTCCAACCAACTCGTTCTGAACCTACTGTCGGAGGAGAATAGTTATCACTATTCATACTCAACTCTAAAGGATTTGTTTCTGTGACACGAACAATGAGAATACTCTCCCCTGGTGTTTCACTAGCTCGCAAACTAGCTTCAATATTTTCAAATAAAGGATTGGATCGAAGTAACCGTAGTTGATTTTCTAACCTAGCAGTGTCCAATGGCTTTCTCACCCCAAGTCGTATCCGACTTTTGATATAGGAGTCCCGTAATCTTTTTGTGCCTTCAATTTGGATTTCTCCCAAAATCCCTTCTACAACTTCAATCGTAACTACACCCTCGTTAATAGTTTGGGGAGGTAAAAATGCTCTTGAGGTAATATAGCCACGTTCTAAATAAATTTCGGTAATTTTATCTGCTACTTCCCGAAGTTCTAATAGAGTGACTAAACGTCCTTCTAATGGCCCAACGAGGGTATTAATTTCTTCTGGGGTTAAAATTGTACTCCCTGATATTAAAATTCTCTGGACAGGAATTTCTTGAGTTGGTTCATCTGGTAGAGGTTGGGATGGTGGTGGCTTTTGTAGTTCCTGTTCTTTGGGGGTTTCTGGTTTGCTTGGTTGAGGAAGGGGTTGGAGAAAGCGATCGCGATTTGGCTCTGGTCGGGGATTTTCTGGTAGAGTAGTTGGTAGTCTGGGCTGATTTGTTGGAGAATTTTGAGCATAAATTGATTGCCTTTGAGTTAAAGAATTAATCACTTCAGAGGAAGTAAGAGTTTCTTCAGTATTGGGTAAAGTTTGAGTTAATGTTTGTATTTGTTTAATATTTTTTTGTCGAGGATAAGTTTTGGCACGAGCGATTAATTTTATGCCTTCTCTTTTTCTTAATTGAGATATTAAAGTTTTGTGATTAAGGTTTTTATGTTGATGTTTATCAATCAACTTGGGAGTTGATTCTGATGTAAATTTAGATTCTTTGAATAATGAAATCTTGCTTTTCTTAGCTGTAAGTGAAGTTTTATTCAAGAATTTATCCACCTCTGTAGTTTTGGATATAGCTTGATTAGCTAATAGGCAAATAATTATAAATGTACTAGGAATTAATGGAATTATTTTCAACATTGCAATAGTTATAATCTAGGTATTGTCAATTTTACTTACAGGAAAAAGATACTTTATAGTTCTTGAAAATATTGAATAACACCCAGAAAAAAAATTAATATTTTTAGATATAAAATCACTAAAATATCCGCATAAGTTTCCTCTATATTGATTGAGAAGAAACTTATTTATTTACAAGAAATTTATAGGGTGTGCTGAATTCCTGATTTTCTGTCGGCAAATATAAGTTTTTTCTGAAGCCATAGCACAAACTATTTTATTCTGTCAATAATTGTATGGTAGAAAACCAATACTCGAGCATGTTCTCTAAAAATATTTCTTCTGAATTTAACATGAATTTTGAATCATCTGAAAGTACCCAAAAACAAAATTTTGGGCCACGGACTATTAGACCAATTGGAGTAGCCTCACTGCATAGTATTGCCTTTTCCAGAGAGACTCTCTATGCTATTGACAAAAATCGTGGTTTTCTGCTAAAGATTGACCCAAAAACAGATAATACAACAGTTATTAATCCTTATCAGACTGATGAATTTATTGATGTTACAGGCATTTCTATCTGGAAAGACACTCTCTGGTTAACATGGGAAAATAAAATTTATTTTTGTCTCAATGCTATTGGTAATTTATCAGAGGGACGTTTAAGATGGCAACATTTTTTCACTTTACCTTATGCTGCTGATGGAATTGCTGTATGGGAATCAACTGTTTATGTAACTTGTCAAAAATTAGGTAAAATTATAGTTTTTGACAAAAATACTAAAGAACAAATTACAGGATTTTATGCTCCAGGAATAGGGTTTGAAAATATCACGGTACAGGATGAAGAATTGTGGCTTTGCGATCGCGAAGAGCAAACAGTTTATTGTCTAGAAAGAGGAACTGGTAAAGTTAAATTTAGTGTACTGACTCCTTTTGAATGTCCAACTGGATTAGCATTTTATCGCAATTTCACTACTGGGGAACGACAACTTTATGTTGCTTATTCTGGAGATGAACTTTACATTAGGGATGATCCGAACTCGGAACAACAGTATGAATTGAATAAGCGCGATCTCACTTTTATACATCCCCTTTATTTTTATTACAATGAACAGGAAAAATATGCTGTTTCTAATGGTTTTTTAATTGAGATGTCTTATGTGGAAGAATTAGAACCATTAGATGAAATCTTTTTAGAAGATGTGGAATGGCGTATTGCTTTACCTTCAGAAACTCATCGTCAAAAAGTTAGGGAAATTTCTCCTATAGGAATGCCTTTTACTGAAGAAATTCAAGATGGTCAAAAAGTTGCTGTTTTTCGATTTCAACCATTGCGTCAAAGTGAAAGACGGATATTTGGTTGGAAAGCTTTATTAGAAGTCAGGGCAATTAAGTACCAACTTCAACCTTTTAATGTAGAAAATATTCCGGAAATTCCACCCGATTTTCAAGAAAAATATCTGGTAGATAATGATAATTTGGCAATGGATAAGGAAATAGTTATTCGAGCTGCAAAAGATGCTGTTTTGAGAGAAAATAATCTATTACGTCAACTTTTGAATATTCGGAATTATGTCTACGATCAACTTTCTTATGGAGTAACAGCTAAGATTGATACTCCCGATATTGTACTGGAAAGAGGTATTGGTTCTTGTGGAGAATATGTAGGATTACTGTTAGCTTTGGCACGATTAAATGGTATTGCTTGTCGTACAGTAGGTCGCTATAAATGTCCAGCTTTTGCTGATAGAAAAGGTGTGCCTTTAGAACCAGAGTTTAATCATGTATGGTTAGAATTTTATCTACCTGGTTTTGGTTGGGTGCCTATGGAGTCAAACCCTGATGATTTACAGGAAGGTGGTCCTTATCCGTTAAGGTTTTTTATGGGGTTGGCTTGGTATCATGTAGAAATTGGTAAAGGAATTAAGTTTGAAATTATGAAAAATAAAGGAGTTCCTGTTAATAAGGAAGAAGTTTCAATTGGTAATTTGGCAATTAATCATGTTAGATTTACAATCTTAGAAGAGTTACCTGCATTAGCTGAAGTCAGAAGTTAGAACTTAGAAGTCAGAAGTTGGGTAGATGGTAACAGGGCAAACGCATCTTATTTTGAAATTCTGACAGGGCAAGGATATCAGACTTATAAATATTTATACTTATTATCTCTCTAAAGCTTAACGGCAGAAGTTTCTAAAATTTAGATGGGTTTGCCCTGGAGATAGTAGGGAGATTGTATGCAAAGTTTTTCATTAATTGATAATGGATAATTACCTCTGGTTAAAACCATCAGATTGAATCTAAAGAAATCTTATTAATGGATAATTGATAGTGGATAGTTGATAATGAAAACTATCTCGGATTATTAATTATTAATTAATAAAAATTATCTCTCATTATCAATTGTCAATTATCCATTGGTCAACAGAGGCTTGAAAATTGGTAATAGTTGCATACAAAGTCTCTAGAACGTAGTAGTTATGGTTCAGTCAGAATGAAAATAAAAAAGACAAAAGTACTTGATTAACTTGAGAACCGCTGTAATATTTTTATATTTAGGGAGTTCATTAATTGATAATTGATAATGGATAATTGATAATTACCTCTGGTTAA
>NZ_JBNHER010000248.1:0-10887 GCF_050015975.1 Dapis purpurea BLCC-M126
GAGACCTCGGCATCCCATCCTAACGGACTGCTCCGCAAACGACCGCTCTCTTGGTCGATTGGATATGGCGAGGAAACCTCGGCATCCCATCCTTCGGAATGCTCCGCAAACGACCGCTTTTTCCTCTTGAAAGAGGAGGCTTTAAACCTGAATTATTTAATTCTTAATTCTTAATTCTTAATTCTTAATTCTTAATTCTTTAATTTCCTGCTATTCATTCAGAAATTTACTCTCAAAGAAATAGTGTTCAACTTTGATGCTATAAAGAACTATACGTTGCTTAATATTTTTTGATAATTCCTCATATTTGTATGCTTATACCAATTTGAGAATTCAATCTTATAAAGAATAGGTTTATTATAAAAGTAGGAAGTACCAATAGTGACAATTATTGACTACTATAATGTCCTGATACCTTATATCTCCTACCAATAACTTCTCAATCTGACGACTACCCTAGCTAAGAATTTGTAGTAAAAATTTATCTAATTGGCATTGCACTTAATTCTTGTTGATTCTTTGATATCTTCAGTTAATTGAAATTAATGATATCTGAACTCTAAGTAATCATAGTTATTAACCAGAGTGACATTCTAATCTCTGAGTTGCTCAATAACATAATCTAAGCTGTGTTTAATTAACTTGATGGCCTTGACAAAAATCAAAAAATAGTATAAAAATAAAATTATAACTACGTAGCATTATTAACAAGATTTTTTGGTATGGTAATTAACCGGAATTGACCTAACTGCTAAAGAATAGTTAGGTTAAAATATCTGTGATATTTATCAGGAAAATTATTAAATATTAATCAAGAATCTTTAGAGTTAAATTACTAAAGATTAAGAATTGTAACAATTGTAAAAATTTGGGAGTTGGTAGTCATGAAGATTCTGGTATTAAGTTGGGAGTTTCCACCAAGAATTATTGGAGGAATAGCACGTCATGTTGCAGAATTATACCCAGAATTAGTTAAATTAGGACATGAAGTTCATTTAGTCACAGTTAAGTCTGGCGAAGCGCCAATGTATGAAATTGTGGATGGAATAGAAGTCCATAGAGTACCAGTAGGGCCAAGTCAAAACTTCTTTCATTGGGTAGCAAATATGAATGAAGCTATGGGTCGTCATGGGGGAAAACTAATCACAGAGGAGAAAAATTTTGATATAATTCATGCCCATGATTGGCTAGTTGCAGATGCAGCAATCGCTCTTAAACATATATTTAGATTACCACTAATAGCTACTATTCATGCTACAGAAAATGGTCGCCACAATGGTATTCATAATCATAGTCAACAGTACATTCATGAAAAAGAAAAAGAGCTAGTTTATAATGCTTGGAGAGTTATTGTTTGCTCTAACTATATGCGAGGAGATGTAACAAGAACCTTAGATAGTCCTTGGGATAAAATAGATGTAATTTATAATGGAATTTGTCCTGAAAAAAAACCAAGTCGAGATGAATTTGATTCTGTACATTTCCGTCGGCATTTTGCAGAAGATGAAGAAAAAATTGTCTACTATTTAGGTAGAATGACTCCAGAAAAAGGATTGTCAGTGCTAATTCATGCTGCACCAAAAGTAATTGCAGAAATCGGCAGTAAGGTAAAATTTATTATGATTGGTGGTGGCAAAACAGATCATTGGAAAGAAGAAATCTGGAATTTGGGAATTTCGGAAAGATTCTGTTTCACAGGGTTTATGTCTGAAGAAAATTTACATCAATTTCAAGCGATCGCCGACTGTGCAGTATTTCCGAGTCTTTATGAACCGTTTGGTATTGTTGCCCTAGAAAGTTTTGCAGCACGGGTGCCAGTCGTGGTTTCGGATACAGGTGGTTTGCCAGAAGTGGTTGAACATGGTAGAACAGGTATTGTTACCAAAGTTGGTAATCCGACTTCCCTAGCATGGGGCATTCTAGAAGCTTTGAAAGATCCTAGCTTTGTTCAGCAGTTAGTAAATAATGCTTATCAGGAATTAGAGTATAAATTTTCTTGGGGTAGGATAGCAAAACAAACAGATGGAGTGTATCAGAGAGTAGTAGCAGAAAGGTTGCAGGTGGTTTGGCAATAAAAAGGAGAAGTCAGGAGTCAGGAGTCAGTAGTCAGTAGAAAGAGGTGTTATTATCATTTTTGACCGTGAAATAATTGGATTCTGCAAAATATACATCTGACTTCAATCATTTTTGTAGACCAAACTATTCGTAATATTCTTTTTTCAAAATGGTATAATACACCCTAATGGACTGTTTCATCTTAAATGTTGTAATAGATGTAGGTTGGGTTGAGGGAACCCGAAACCCAACAACAATCTTTCTCCCCTACTCCCTGATGCACTATTTTAGGTGAAACAGTTGACTACTCGACTTTTGACTTTTGTAGCAGTCGCCAGGGGGGTTATGTTATGTTCGGTTAAAAGTTATATATAATTAAAGTTCGTAGTAGGGCTTCAGCCCTATCTACAGTTCGGGCTGAAGCCCTACTACAAACAAAAATTTTCTTATAAGTGATTATCCGCAATTCGTAGCTCCCCCGGAGGGGGCACATGATATTAGAACATTCTCGCGCCTCTGAAATTTAGTCTGTGCTCCGAGTGTAGTGGCGAATAGCCATTCGCCACTACTGACTTTTAACTTCTAACTTTTGACTTCTACTTGCTTGACGTAAAGATTTAATCGTCGCGATCGCTTTTTCTGCTACTATATCTATTTCTTCAACAGTATTAAACCGTCCAATACCAAAACGCACAGAAGCGTAAGCTAACTTTTCTGAACGCCCTAATGCTTGCAAAACATGAGAAGGTTCAATTTTAGCGGAAGTGCAAGCGGAACCAGAAGAAACTGCCATCACACCTTGCAACCCCAACAATAACGCTTGTCCATCTACACCCTCAACACTAATATTCAAATTTCCAGGCAAACGCTCCGTAGGATGTCCGTTGAGAAAAATATTTTCCAATGTTTGCAGTTTCTCCCATAACCGTTGTCGCAAACTGGTTAACCGTTTTGCCTCCGACTCCATTTCTGCTAACGCCACTTCCACCGCTTTACCAAAACCAACTATTTGAGGCGTACACAAAGTACCGGAACGCATTCCTCGTTCGTGTCCTCCCCCATGTATTTGAGACGCTAGTTTTACTCTTGGATCGCGACGACGCACATAGATAGCACCAATACCTTTTGGTCCGTAAATTTTATGGGCAGTTAATGACATTAGATCGATATTCATTGCCTGTACGTCAAGGGGAATTTTACCAATAGCTTGTGCAGCATCAGTATGGAAAATAATGGAATTTTCTTTGCAAATTTTTCCTATTTTTGCCAAGGGTTGTAAGACACCAATTTCATTATTTGCTGCCATAACAGATACGAGAATTGTATCTTCACGCAAAGCTGTTTCTAGGGTGTTTAAATCAATAATTCCATCTGTATTTACAGGCAAATAAGTAACTTCAAATCCTAGATTTTGTAAATATGTACAGGGATCTAAAACTGCATTATGTTCGGTAGCGACTGTAATAATATGTTTGCCTTTATCGAAGTAAGCTTCTGCTATTCCTTTGATAGCTAAATTATTTGCTTCTGTGGCTCCACTGGTAAAGATAATTTCTTCAGGAGTAGCGTTAATAGCTGCAGCCAAAATTTCTCTAGCTTTTTTCACTGCTGCTTCTGCTTCCCAACCATATTGATGAGTTATGCTAGCGGGGTTGCCAAAATGTTCGATGAAATAAGGCAACATTGTTTTTAATACTCGTTCATCCAGAGGAGTAGTAGCATTGTAGTCGAGATAAATAGGACGTTTTAACATAGCGATCGCTTAATAATTGGTAGTAGTATATTCTATGTTCTCATATTTTACAGCATTAGAAACTAGGTTTGTGGGATTAGGCTCGTAGTTGGGCTTTAGCCCTCCCATATTTATCTTAGAAACTGTTTGAGAAGTGTTGGATGAAACCGATGAATCCTAAAAACCTAACCCCCCTCCCCCCCTTCCCTACAAGGGAATGGGGGTTTCAAAGCCTCTCTCCTTGTAGGAGAGAGGTTTTTATGAGTTGACAAACAGTTTCTTAGGGCTAAAGCCCAACTACAAACAAAGACTTTACGATCGCTTCAATGAGCTGTGTCACTCCACTACTACCCTATTATAACGCCGATCGCATAACCGGATTTCATTCATCAATTAATTTGTTTTCCGCTACGAATCAAAACAAATTTTTATGCTAGTTAATTAATCTGATTTAATTTTTTAAATTTCTGGCTTCCGTATCAATACTGAACAATTTATCTTTGTCTGTAAAAATACATAAAAATGGATGATTAAATATAACAATACAAGAAATTACTTACTTTCACTTGATTTAATCAAAACTTAATTCAGTAAATTTATCAATTTACATTGACTGAAAAAAAAAATTATATTTGTACAAGTAATATCTTAGAAGCCAAATTTTATTCTACCTCTGAACTAGATTGAAATCAGGTTTTTTCAGTCATCGGCATCTGTATCTACTACTTTCTATCCATCATTATCATCTTTAGTTCCGGAAGCAAATACCTATGCAAACTAATTCTGTGTTCCAAACAACCGTAACAAGCTCCTTCTCCTTCTGCCAATACTCCCTAACAGAAGTTACTAATTCTATTAAGGTATCTATAGCTGATGCCCGCGAACTTGTAGTTATTGATGCAGGTGTTGATGACTATCAACAGTTACTTCAGGGTATTAAACCTGGTATTTATGGGATGGTTTTGAACCCGGATCGCGATGGTGTCCAACAAATAACTCAGATTTTACGGAACTATCGAGGGATAGAAACGCTACATATTTTGTCCCACGGTTCCCCTGGGTGTTTGCACTTAGGAAATACTCAACTGAGTTTGGAAACTTTAGATAAATATACTGAAGAGCTACAACAGTGGTTTATTGAAGTTCCCTCGCCCAATTTATTTATCTATGGTTGTGAAGTTGCTGCGGGAAATACAGGCACAGAATTTCTGGCAAAAGTACGAGGTTTGACTAAAGCTAATATTGCAGCTTCGGCTAACTTAACCGGGAATGCTGCTTTGGGTGGCGACTGGGAGTTGGAAATTAGTTTGGGTGAAGGACAATTTGTTCCGGCTTTTACTTCAGAAAGTTTAGTAAATTATGCTTCGGTATTGGATACTGGTGACTCTATAGTATCTGGACTCCCCTTATTCGCTCAAGAATGGATCGATAAAAACAACCCTGTTCCTAATGTTTCAATTACGGAAGGGAACAATCAAATCACTGCATCCTATGATGGAACTCTGGATCTTACTGCCAATATCAACGAAATTCTGGCGAAACTGAATTTAACCCCTATTACTCAACAGATTACCGCTACCAATCCTACTCTAGTCGTCCAAGGAACAGCCCAAAATCCTACGGGTTATGAATTTTCTGTTTCCGGAGTTCCAGTTGGAGAAATAATGAATGGGTTGGGACAACTCAGTAATAGTGCGGGTTTATTCAACGGAGTCAGTAGTACAGGAAATGTGGATTTGGTCCTGTCTGATAAAGGTGTAAAAGTTAATTATGCCCAACCAGTTGAGCTTAGTATTAACGATATTATTGATATTGGCGATGCAGTAGATAGCAATAGTCAGATTGCTTTTGTGCAAAAGGCCATTGAGAATATTGAGAAGAGTTTGGGTGATGAAACTAAAATTACCCTTGAGAATAGTAGTTTAGAGGTAACTCAAGATGGAGAAACTGAAATTAGGCTCGAGAGTACAATTAATGAAGAGCTGGTAATTATACATTATCGGACTCCGACAAATTTGAGCTTTAGTTTGCCCGGTTTTGATGGATTAGACTTATCAAATCTCCTGAGTAGTTTCTCTCTCAACATTCCAGGAATTGATCTGCCGGAACTAGGGAGTTTTGATTGGCCAAGCTTGAATTTAGAGGGATTGGACTTTGAATTATCATTCCTGGATGGCATCCCTAACTTTAACTTCACCCTGCCGAATTTACCCATTGCCAATCTTAAATCTTTATTTGATGGTTTTGGCCTTTCTCTACCGAGTCTTGATTTTCTTTTCGAGCTGCCAAATTTACCAAACCTATCATTAAGTATTGGTACTGACTTTTTCAGGATAGAAGGCTTAAATTTAAACTTTGGTGATTTTCTCCAGGGTTTTGGGGTAGACTTGCCTGGGTTGCCAGACTTCAACTTTGAGATGCCCAGTTTGGATATTGCTTTTGTCAATGGCATTCCCACCATCGAATTTCCGTCACTGCCGACAGATTTCATTAGTGGTTTACTTCCCACTATTGATGCTGATTTTCAATTTGCCAAAGATTTACTGAACCCTATTATCAATGAGGCTAAAAAGTTCAAGGTTGAACCGAAGAAAGACGAAATCAAGATTACCTATCTAGAGACGATAGATATTGGTAATATTGTGGAAACAGTCGCTTCAGAAGCAGGATTAACAATTGACTTAGAAAAATTAACGGTTAAAAATCCTGGGTTGCGGATTAAAAAACAGGAAGATGGCCAACGTCTTTACGAAGTCAATATTGGCGAATTTTCTCCAACTGAAGCAGTCAACTTCCTGACTGGTGAAGCAGGACTGAAATTACCGGATATTATCCAAAACGAACTTGACAAAGTAGGCAATGTGAGCTTATCCGCATCGAAACAAGGATTTGGTCTGACTTATTTGGATAATATCACTTTAGACGTTAACAACCTAATTGATAGCGATGGCTTGCTCAAGGATGCTGCTAATACCATTACTGAGGTATTGTTGGGAGATGGGGACGAAAATAAAGAGGGTACTCAGCTTGTTTTAGCGAAACCGGAAGTAGAATATACCAATAAAGATAATAATAAAACGTTAAGTTTAGCCAGCAGTTTTAACGGGGCAAGTTTTAACCTCAGTTTTGATGTCGATAATGTTAGCAGTTCTCAGATTCCTAAGTTGAGTGATTTGAAGTTTGAACTGCCAGAATTTGATGCCACGAAGCTGACAAATGCTTTTAAGGAGATTGCAGGAACAGAATTACCAGAATTTGCCAAAGAATTAATAACTGCTTTGGGTGGTTTAGCCAGTTTGGATATTGAATTTAACGATAATGGATTTGGTGTGACTTATCCTGGTGAACTCAATATTTCCAGCACTATTAATAGCCTCCTTTCTACATTAGGCTTGGGCGATAATGTCTTGTCCGATCTAAATGTAACCAAACCTGGTTTACGAGTAACAACAGACGATACAGGGAAGAAAATTTATGAAGCTTCCGTTGGAGAATTTTCACCCACAGAAGCAGTAGAGTTCTTGAGTGATACCTTGGGAGTACAATTACCCGATAGTATCCAAGGGCAACTCAACAAAGTAGGTAAGGTGAATATCACCGCATCTAACCAAGGATTTGGCATTACCTATCTAGATGATGTCACCTTAGATGTCAACAATATAGTGGGTAGTATTACCGACAGTGATTTTATTAAAGATGCCGCTAATACTGTCACCGAAGTTCTTTTAGGAGATGGTGATGCAGACACAGAAGGAACTCAGCTTGTTCTAGCCAAACCCGGAATAGAGTACGAGACAACAAATAATACCAAAGAATTAAGCTTTGCAGGTGATTTTAACGGGGAAAAAATTGATTTCAGTTTCGATATCAGTGATGTTCAGAATACAATTCCTAAGCTGAGTGGACTGAAGTTCGGTTTACCAGAACTTGATGGCGCGAAGCTGACAAATGCCTTCCAGGAGATTGCCGGAACAGAATTGCCAGAATTTGCCAAAGAATTAATAACTGCTTTGGGTAGTTTAGCCAACTTCAATGTTGAATTGAACGATGATGGACTTACTGTTACTTATCTGGACAACCTCAACATTTCCAGCACCATTAATAGCCTCCTTTCTAGCTTAGGCTTGGGCGATAATGTTATATCTCAACCCCTAACAGTCAGTAATCCCGGTTTAGGAATTACTAAAGACGAGGCTGGGAACCAAAATTATGAACTATTCGTCAGCGAATTTTCTCCCAACCAACTGATCGATCTATTTGACGGTTTACTGCCAGGTGTTACCTTACCCTCCGATATCAGTAATAAAATCAAAAGCTTTGGGAATGCCAGTTTATCCTTATCAAGTCAAGGGATTTCTGTTACCTATTTAGAAGATGTTACCTTCGATTTGAACGGTTTAATTGGGGATAGTTTTAGTTCCCTGAGTTTTATTGACGATGCAGTTAATAAAATTGCCGAGGTAGTTTTGGGTGATGCGGACAACAATAAAGATGGAACTCAGCTAGTACTTGCCAAACCTCAACTTGAGTTGAAAAACGACTCATTAGGTATTGGTGGATTGTTGAATGAGAAAGAGTTTGACATTAACTTTAAAGAAGGAGTGGAATTTGAATACGATCTCGATTCTCTAAAATTGAATTCCATCTTAGGGGATATTCCGGTGCTGGGAGAGTTTCAGTTAGATGAAACTAATTTATCTTTCGCCGATGAATTTAAGTTGGAGGGCCAAGTCAATTTTGCCAACAACAACGATGATATTTCTAAATTTATCAATGAATATTTAGGAGTAGATAACGTTGGTGTCGCACTAGAAATTGGCAAAAACGATATCTCTTTAGACGGCAATTTAGCCGGGAATATTCCCTTGATTTCTATCGGAGGTTTTAAAGCCACACTGGATAATGCTGCATTAGGATTTGAAATGGATGCAACAGATGCCAATTTAGGAATTGATGGCAGCATTACCCTAGAAGGTTACGATCCAATTCAAAATAACGAACCTCCATTAACACTCTCTGGTGGATTAAAAATCGAGCCTGAATCCCTCACTGGAATATTTAATATTGATGCAGATGGAGTTTGGAAAAATCCCTTTGGCTTACCGAATAGTGAATTAAGGGAACTAGGGGTTCAAGTTGGGGCGACTTATATCGCACCATATATTGACAATGTGGGATTTGTTGGAGACTTAAAATTTGGCAACTATGATTTTGACTCCGCTTTCTTAGTCGATCTTACAGATCCTCAGAAGTTTGCCATAGAATTAACCCTCAACGAAGAACTGGGTTTAGTTGATATTATAACTGGGCCAATATATTCTTATTTACTAAACGCATCGGCAGATTTACCGGTTATTGACGCAGCAGGAGAGTTGTTTCAGAGTCTGAGCAGTCTGGTGCCGATTTCAGTTGTTTCTATTGATGGCCCTGATAAGGATAACCTACCCGATCCGTTGATTAAAATTGTTCCTGCTGACACAAAAGTTGTGGAAAGGACTTTAGAACAAGGGATTGCCTTTAACGCTGGCGTTAAGGTGGGAGGCACAGAAGGCACCCTCAATTTTGAAATGAACCCATTCTCAGCTTCTGGAAGTTTTTTAGAAGGTTCTCTGAAAATACCTGAGATTGATATCCTGGGACTAGGAATAGTCAAGATATCTGGTGTTGACAATGGGCAAGATACTGACTTGAATCTAGACCTGAAAATCAGTCCAAGTGAGGCATATTTCCGAGGGGATGGTCAACTTGAGTTGTTCGGACTTAACATCGCCAGAGCTGATTTCGATATTTCTACCTCTGGTATCAAAGTTGACGAATTAAGTTTGCTCGGTGGGCTTCTCAAACTTTCGGATGTAGAAATTGGGGAATCAAACGGTGGCATCAAAGCAGGGGGTAAGCTCGGATTCTTGGGTCAAAGTTTAGAGGCTGAAATAACAGGAGATAGAGATGGGTTTGAATTAAAAACCGGCTTAACCCTGAATCTTCCAATCTTACCTGATTTGCATGCGAATCTGACAATTGGTTCCGACGGCACCTTCGCAGGTTCAAAGGTGAAAGTTGATACCTCACTGGGTGGTTTTGAACTATCACTCAGCGCTTTAAATTCTATTGATGATTTAGTCGATGCAGCGATCGATAAACTTGGTTTAGGTGGAGTGGTTGAGGCATTTAGTGACGGGATTGAATTTGCCGGTAAGGCTTTGAATAGTGTCGTCGATCTTGGAAAAGATGCCTTCAACGCAGTAGGAGGAGCCTTTGATTCTGCTGTTAACGTCGTTGGCAATGCGTTTAATAAAGTAGGTGAGGTATTAAGTGATGTAGGTGAATTTACCACTAACGCTTTGAAGAATATTGCCGGGTTTGGAGCAAGTGCCTTAAATGAATTCGCAGATTTTGCTGATGACTTAGAATTAGAAGTTTTAGGCATCGACATTGGTGGCGCATTCGGAGACTTTACTGCCTCAGTAGCAAGAGGAATAAGCGGAGCTTTGTCATTGGTAGGCGGTTTGTTTGGCGAGGGTGGCAATAAACCCATTCTCGGTACTAATAACAATGACAACATTTCCGGTACTAATCGCAATGACACCATTTTCGGTGGTAATGGCAATGACACCATTGGTGGTGGTAAAGGCGCAGATCGGCTTCACGGCCAACAGGGTAATGACCAACTCGCAGGTGGTCAGGGACATGATAACCTACAGGGTTGGAGCGGTGATGATAGCCTCGACGGTGGTGAAGGCAATGATACCCTTTACGGTCAAGAGGGTAATGACCTACTTGCAGGTGGTCAGGGAAATGATAACCTACAGGGTTTGACTGGTAATGATAGCCTCAACGGTGGTGACGGCCAAGACTTGCTTTACGGCGAACAGGGTAATGACCTACTCGCAGGTGCTAAAGACAGTGATACCCTTTACGGTCAAGACGGTGATGATACCCTCGACGGTGGTGAAGGCAATGATATCCTTCACGGCCACAACGGCAATGACCTACTTGCAGGTGGTGAGGGACATGATAACCTACAGGGTTTGACTGGTAATGATAGCCTCGACGGTGGTGAAGGCAATGATATCCTTCACGGCCAACAGGGTAATGACTTA